>JAJQHG010000104.1:12488-16881 GCA_021199865.1 Methanosphaera sp.
AGACTCATCAACCTTCTTAGCAACATCCTCAGTTGCCTTTGCAGCCTTCTTAACATTCTTCTCAGCTTTCTTTACAACTTTTTTAGCTTCATCACTTATCTTATCAGATACTTTGGACTTACTTTTGGATTTACCCTTAGACTTACCTTTAGATTTATCTTTAGACTTACCCTTAGACTTACCCTTAGACTTACCTTTAGATTTATCTTTTGATTTATCTTTAGACTTACCTTTTGGTTTATCTTGGGATTTACCTTTTGGTTTTTGTGTGGTCTTAGTGTTATCCTGGTTTGATTCATTAATGAATCCCTGTTCACGTAAGGTTTGTGTGAAAGATTTAGAACCAGTATTTTTAGTTTCATCAACTACCTTTTCTACAGACTTAGTAACTTCTTGTGTAGCATCCTTGACTACTTTCTTAACTTTCTTTGAAGTATTTTTAGTAGTTTCTTTAGTCTTCTTAGAAGCTACATCCCTTGACTTCTTAGCTGACTTCTTAATCTCATCAACAGCCTTATCAACAGACTCATCAACCTTCTTAGAAGCATTCTTAGCAACTTCCTTAGTCTTCTTAGAAGCTACATCCCTTGACTTCTTAGCTGACTTCTTAATCTCATCAACAGCCTTATCAACAGACTCATCAACCTTCTTAGAAGCATTCTTAGCAACTTCCTTAGTCTTCTTAGAAGCTACATCCCTTGACTTCTTAGCTGACTTCTTAGTCTCATCAATTGTTTTATCAGCAGATTTCTTAGCAGCTTTTGTAACCTTATCAGAATTATCTTTAGCCTGTTTTCTAAGTTTATCAGCTTCACCTTTTACTGATTCCTTTGATTTATCGAATACTTTCTTGGTTTCATCAGCTATTTTATTAGTCTGTGAATTATCTTTTTGTTTTTTGGAAGTATCCTTTTGTGATTTTTTATCTGCTTCTTCTTTTTTAGCTTTTGCTTCAGCTTCTTGAGCTTTCTCTGCATTCTTTCTTAGAATAATTTTTGATTGTTTTGGTGCTGCAGTCTTCTTTATATTGGTAATTTGTTTCTGTATAAGGTATGTTGCCCTATTCTTATACATTGTTGTTTTTGATTCTTCTTCTACAAATTCAATATCAACATTTGATTGTGATTTTGGTTTTACATTTGCTTTATGTAAAACTTGTTTAGATCGAGGATTTTGCCCAGCGATATTATGAGGTTTAAGATTCTCTGGGTTATCATCATAATAATTCTCATCATTCATGTTCATTCAATCCTTATTATTTGTTATACCTTTTTCTCCCACACACACTATGTAAAAATCTTTGATTCTGAAAGAATTTTAATAGGTATTAATATTATATTTTTTTGAGTAATTCTTTATGAATTATCATTACTAATTATTATATTTAATCTAAATATTAAAACTTATTTAATAAAGAGATAATAATGATGAATTTATTTAAAAGTAGTTGAAATTAATAGAAGATTATGTGAATAAAAAAAGGAAATTGTTAAACCTATTATAGGTTTTCTCTAGAATTAAGATCCAGATGTTGTGAAACGTAGAGCTATACATAGTATTGCTATTATGATACATCCTATTACTACTTGGTTTGGTGAAAGTTTTATTCCTGATGTATCATCATTAAAGTATCTGACAATACCAGCACCACTAGCAGGTAATGTTCTCTTATTATCCTTTGCCATTTTGTTTTCCTCCTTGAAAGTTTTTATCTGATAAGGATGTTCCTATATTAATATATTATATATTTATTTATGTTTTATGTAGTAATAAATGTTTTCAATATTTAGTTTTTATTTTCATCTTGATGATCCTTAACCATCTTTATTGCACAGAAGTCTCCACACATACTACACATTTCCTTCTCTGAAGCCTTTGTAGACTCATATAATTGACGTGCCTTTTTACCATCAATTGCTAATTCAAACTGTTTATCCCAGTCAAAATTATCTCGAGCTACAGCCATATCATACTCACGTTGCTTACTATCAGATATACCTTTTGATACATCAGATACTTGTGCAGCTATCTTTGAGGCTATTACTCCCTCCTTTACATGCTCCTTATTAGGTATACATAAGTGTTCAGCGGGTGTTACATAACATAAGAAGTCTGCTCCACTACTTCCTGCTATACTAGCACCTATTGCTGCATTAATATGATCATATCCAGGTGCTACATCTGTTACTAGTGGTCCAAGTACATAGAATGGTGCATTATTACATATAGTCTTCTGTATTTGCATGTTTGCTTTTATTTGTGTTATTGGTACGTGTCCTGGTCCTTCCACCATTACTTGTACACCTGCATCCTGTGAACGTCTAACAAGTCTTCCAAGAGTTGTTAATTCCCTTATTTGTGCTATGTCTGTTGCATCATTGATACATCCTGGTCTTAGACCATCACCTAGTGATAGTGTTATGTCATATTCCCGACATATTTCTAGTAGGTAATCATACTCAGCATATAAGGGGTTTTCTTTTTCATTATGCATTATCCATGCAGCTGTTAGTGCACCACCACGACTTACTATACCCATTAATCTTTTTGAGTCATCAACTGCATGAATTGCATCTTTTGTTATTCCACAGTGAACTGTTATGAAGTCTACTCCTTCTTTTGCCTGGTTTATTATGGTTTTAAAGATTGCATCATCATCCATGTCTACTACTACTTTGTTGTTGTTTGTTGTGTCAACACCAGCCTCATATACGGGTACTGTTCCTAGTGGAATATTTGTATGTTCACGTATTACTTTTCTTATATCGTGTAATTGTTGACCAGTACTTAAATCCATCACTGCATCTGCCCCATATTCTAGGAGTATATCTAGTTTTTCTAGTTCTGCATTTATATCTTCACTTTCAGTTGATGAACCTATGTTTGCATTTATTTTTGTATGTAAATCTTTACCAATACCTGTTGGAAGAGTATCATTATTAACATTCTTTGGTATGACTACAGATCCATCTGCAATTAGTCCACGTAGTTTTTCTACATCAATATTTTCTGTTTTTGATACATATTCCATCTCTGGTGTTATGATATTTTTTCTTGCATCCTCTAACTGTGTCATTAGTACACGATCCTTTAGTTTATATGTATTATATTTATTTTATGAATATGTTATTATATCATTTTATTTTAGGGGATTAGGAATATCTGTTGAGTCCATTGGATAATCATTAATACTTAATGGTTTACCTATATCTTTTAGTCTATTATCTAATAATGTATGTCCATTCTCTGATGTTGCAAATATAGGTACTTTTGTTCCATAATAATATGGTTTTACTTTATGTGCATATTCACGGATATTTTTTGATGCACATGCTGTTACAATATCAGCATTTTCAAATGCATCTACTGTGTCCTCCATAGATATATGTGTAGTGTGTGCTACTAGTATGTATATGTTTACATCAGAAGGTTTCTTTATTTGTCTGATCTGTTTAATAGTTTCTCCAGCTAGTACTGTTACTGCAATATTTTTATATCCTCTTTTAATAGCTTCTTTTAATCCCTCAATTTGATTAATTTTTGCACTATCAGGATATAATACTTTGTCGGGATCTACTTTTTCTATAACTTCAGGTATTGCTGTTGTTTCTACTAGTCCTGATACTCGTCCTCCAACTCCTTGAATTATTTCTGGGTCTGTCATTAAGAGTGTACCTACTCCTTCACATACTCCAACTACACAGTCAATGAAGCCTATCTTTGTATTACTTCGTAGTATTTCAGATATTCCTACACTTAGCATGTCTTTTTGTTTTATTTCACGTTTATTTGTACACATACCAAATGAGTTTATCCTATAATTTATGTTTTCTTGGATAGAATCTTTATCTAATTTTTTGATATCACGATATTTATTAAATAATGGACAGTAGTCTATTACAGGTTCTGTAATCTCTGTTATTTCTCCATTCTCTATTGTGATTCTACTCTTACCTAGTGCTTCGATGACATGTTTATCTTGTACCATTTCATCACCTATATATTTAATATTTATGGTTTGTTTTTCTTATAGATTAAAATAGTTTAATATGACAATTAATTATAATGTTTTCATAAAGAAGTATTTGATCAAGAGGTTTTTATTAAACTTATTTTAAATAAAACCATAAAGTATTTATATTAAGTATTATATAATTTATTATAGTAGCCACGCCGGGGTGGCTCAGCTGGTTAGAGCGCACGGCTCATAGGGTATTAAGTAGCTCTCTGACTTTTATCTGGGATACCGTGAGGTCGCGGGTTCGAATCCCGCCCCCGGCACTTATATTATTACAATATAAGTTAATGAATGTGTTTAATTACACATCTATTTTTGATTATTTTTTATTTCATTATTTCAATACTGTTTATTTTTTATATATAACTTTATAAC
>JAJQHG010000116.1 GCA_021199865.1 Methanosphaera sp.
AAATTAATAATAATTTAAATATAGAAAACATGATAAATCTAACGCCAATATATAATAATAGCTAATAATAAAATAACTTGTTTAACATAAAATATATAATATATAATATAATAAATAAAGAATATTTTTAAACATAGAGGTTAGTACATGATAAAAGTAGAACATTTAACTAAAATCTATAAACTAAATGATAACAACATGATCAAAGCTCTAGATGATGTATCATTCGAAGTAGAAGACTCAGAAATCTATGGAATAATGGGTGTAAGTGGTTCTGGAAAATCAACACTACTAAGAATACTACGAGGAGTAGAACCATTTGATGAAGGAAAAATCACAATAAATGATTTAGAAGTAACACCAGATAACTACACAGAAGTAGCACATCAACTAAAAGAAATAACAGCAATACACCTACAACGATCATTTGGTTTATGGTCAAAAACAGTCCAGGATAATGTGATACATAAACTTGCAGGAATGAAAACACATGATGAATCAACAGTAGATCTAGAATCAGCACGTGAAGAATACTTAGATGAAGCACTAGATATACTAGACACAGTAGGACTAAAAGAAAAAGCAGAACATTTTGCACCCGTACTTAGTGGTGGAGAAAAACAGCGTCTAGTACTAGCAAGACAAATAGCAAAAAATCCAGAAATACTATTACTAGATGAGCCTGCAACAATGAGTTCACCAAAGAAGAGACGTGAAGTACTTGACACAATAAAGAGAATAAATGAGAAATATAATACCACAATAATCCTAGTAAGCCATGAACCAGAGATACAAAGATACCTCTCAGAGAGAGTACTACTATTATATAATGGTGAAGTATCCCAAGTAAATGATACAAACACAATAGTAGACCTCTTTCTTAGTAAACAAGAACCAGTCTATGAATTACCAGAAAAAGAGTATAATGATCCAATAATAAAAGTTGAGGACTTAGAACGTGACTTCTACCTCTTCCGTGGAGGTCATGTACTAACAATAGAGGATATAAACTTCCAAGTATATAAGGGTGAAATCCTCGCATTAATTGGTCCAACAGGATCAGGTAAGAGTGAAATACTACGTATGATTGCAGGATTTGAAGAAGCAGATAAAGGTAAAATATCCATACTAAACAATGAGGAATGGATAAGTATGGATGACTTTGGTCAGAATCGTATGCAGATACGTAAAAACATGGGATTCATGCACCAAGAGTTTGCCCTAACACCACATACAACAATAATTAACCAAATAGCATCAAAGATAGCACCAAAGACAGACCATGTATATAAGGATGCAATAAGTAAGGCTGAAGAACTAGGATTAAGCCAAGAAACACTAGATATACTATATCAACTAACAGACCTACCACGTAATGAGGCTATTGATAAGCTTGAGAAAGTTAACTTAAGTCCTGAAGTATTAGACCTCCTATTTCCTAGCATAGAATTTGATGAAGTAATGGAATATGCTCAACCAGTATTTGAGGCACTAGATCTACCTTTACCATTACTAAACAGACAGTTCATAGAGTTATCTGGTGGACAGAAGGTACGTGTAGCGATAGCAACCGTGCTAGCATCAAACCCTGATATACTTATACTTGATGAACCATTTGGTGACCTAGATCCTATTACTCTAAGAATTGTTGCAAACTCTCTTAAGAAGATTAATGAATCTCTTGGTACAACAATTATATTAGTAAGTCATACCATGGAATTTGTTAATGAATTAGCTACCCGTACAATCCTATTAAATGATGGAAAAATAGTTGATGAGGGTAATACTAGTGATATAGTTGATGAGTTTATAAAACTAGAGGGAGTAGAGGATAATGATTAAACATATACTTGTAGCTCTTGATGGATCAAAACTATCCCTAAAGGCACTTGATGAGGCAATAGAGTTAGCAAAACAATTAGATGCAAAAATTGTATTAACACATATTATGGATCAACAGGATACACATGAATATGAATTAATTGAACAACATGCACAAAATATAGTAGATGATGCTAAAAAGATTGTGTCTAATGCTAATCTTGAATGTGAGAGTATGATTCTTTATGGTAGTCCAATGTTTGATATAGAGAAGATTGTCAGAAAAAGTGAGGCTGACCTAGTTGTTATGGGAACACATGGTATAAAAGGTCGTGATTCTAGAGCAATTGGTAGTTTAGCATCTGCAACAATTAAAAATATTAAGAAACCAGTTATGCTAGTAAAATAATCCTCCCCCTACCTATTTTTTAGTATATCATAATTTATTGCACATACTAATTCATCTATTATCTCCTCAAGGGAAGATAATTTATCATTTACATTGTATCCTGTATATTCATTTATACTTCTTTTTATAGGCCTAATTATTTCATTAAATTCGAGTAATCCTGTTTGATATTCATCTATTAGGTTTATTATCATACTAAGCCATGCAATGTTATCTGTATCATTATTATATGGATAGAATAGTGTTGCATAGTCATTTATACTAATATTATCTGTCTTTTCATATAATTGTTTGAAGTCTATGTTAAACCTTGTTAGTCTACTTAGAATAGTTTTCTGGTATTGTGGACACATTGCTGTTTGTAGTTTTATTGCATCAAGTGTTGCATCATATACTGTCTTGGCTATTAATTCTCCAAGTTTTGAGTGTTTACCAGCGTTCTCTAAGTGGTTAGGTGATGATTTATTAGAGATTATGGCTAATCCATCTGTTCCTGTTCCTGTTGCTATATTAGTTGAGTATTGACTTTCTAGTTTAAGATCCTCTAATAGTGATGTTTTTGCCTCTGTTAGTGTTATTGATGCTGTGACTAGTGCACCATCATCAAGGTTTGCATCTATTAGACAGATTATATTTATGGTACCATTAAGTAGATCATATTTGTTGTTGTATTCATAGAATGATGCTGGATCTCCAGCTTTAGTACCATTCTTATCTGCACCTGCTGTTACAATACTAGTTACTCTTAATTGCTCATATTCTAGTGTTGATATACCATAGTTATCCATACATGCACTAGTAAATAGCCCCGTTGATTTATCTGGATTTAATCCTAGTTTATTCATGCACATTGACTGAAATGTTGGATAATCCATAGAGTCTATTTCATTATAGTCATCTGATTCTAGTGATTGGTTCACAACATGATCCATGTTAGTCAAACAACCCCCATTAAGCCAGGATGAAACTAATACATTATTATGTGTATGCAGGTCTACTACTATAGCATTAGACATGACAGATGCACTAAAAAAATCATCAGAGTAAATCTTATTAGAATAAATACCCATAATATCACCACTAATTATGTTAATAATATAAATAAGTCATTAAATATGTGTGATAATAATTAATTATTTTAAGAAAAAATAGTTTATAATAGTAAAAATAGTCCTTAGCGGAGTCGAACCGCTGTCACAAGATCCAGAGTCTCGTAGGATTGCCACTACCCTAAAGGACTATTTATTATGTAATACATTTATAATATATGTCCTCATCTTATATAAATTTTTTCAATTACATAATCTTACTGATTATGACGCTTATGATATATGACAATCTTCTCTGGATAACGACTATTTTCTAGTATAAACTTATTAACATTCTCCACAGCTTCAATATACTCATTCTTATATACACTGACTCCATCAAAATCAATCTCAGAAGGAAGATGACTATGCCTCTTATTATACTTCAATATTCTCTGAATAAAGTCCATGTACTGCTTTTTTGTTAATTCAATCTTTATATTTCTCTTTATTTCCATATAATCACATTGGTAAGCTAAGATAATCAATTAACTTAATATTCTTATCCTGTGCCTTCTCTTTATTTTCTTTAGACATGAATAGAGCTAAATCAGAATAATTATATTGTGCCTTCTGTAGTGACTGTATAACTGTTGAGACCTCTGTTAATGGCTTTAATCCATCACTTGTTTCAACCTTAGTATTCATATTTTTAAATGATAAATCTTCGGGCATGTCAATAATTACTTCTTCGGGTTCAATATCAAGTTTTGCTGCAATCTCTTCTTCTGCTATTGTTAAATTCTTTTTATCCATTCCCACTATAAGTTCTGGATGTTCATAGTTAGTTAAAGGTATTGTATCTGTCTTCTTATATAAGTGTCTTGTATCAAGATTATCCATAGTCATCTTTGGAAGACCAGGTGTACTACGTGTTATTGCAATCAAGTCACCATCATCCATGTATCTAAGATCAGACTCCTTTATTACTTTATCATTAAGTAAATGCTCTAGGCATACTCTAAACATACTATTAACTATACGTGTTGTATGATGCTGATATACTGTAGGATACATGAAGTACCTAGCAAGAAGTGTTGACTCAGCAGCCTGCACACCCTTAGTAGATAATACTAAGTCATCACCACAATACTTTAAGCTTGATAATAATCTCCCTGTATCAATTACACCATATGCTACACCAGTATAATAGGAATCTCTTGCAAGATAATCCATACGATCCACATCAAGATCTCCAGAGATTATTTTACCATACTTTGTTTTACCATCAATAATATTAATTATTAGTTTTGGATCAAACTTCTCCTTAACAATATCTGTAATTGAGGAGTCTTTAACTATCTCTTTACATATTGTTTCATGTCTATGCTTCATTGCACGCTCAGATACATGTGAGAATGGAGCATGACCAATATCATGTAATAAACCACTTACTCTAAGTAGCTCAACTATATCCTCATCTAACTCTAATTTACGTGCAAGCTTATCTGCCAAGTATAATGTCCCAATAGAGTGTTCAAATCGTGTGTGATTAGCACCTGGATATATTAGGTTAGTAAAGCCTAACTGTTTTACTCTCCTAAGTCTTTGAACTTCAACAGTATCAACTATTTTTAGTTCATAGTCACTAAGATGCAGATCACCATGGATACTGTCTCTTATAAATCCCATTACTAATTCCTTCTTATAGAGCCTTATATTTCACTTAACTCTCTCTTATGTAACTTCTGGATACGTTCAACTGCTTGAATCTCCTCTAATACTTCTACAACACTTTCAGGAACGAGACTCTGCCAGTCATCATCCTCCAACATTCGATGTCTTACCTCAGTACCAGAGTATTCATGTCTATTAAATAGTGGTGGCTGAATATAGGGCATATTATTCTCATGGAATAATTGCTTAACAAGACTATTACCTGTATAGACCTTAGAAAAAGGAGGTGTTAACATCTTAACATGCCCTACCCATAATGAGTTACAGGCAATATCCTCTAATGGTATTATGTAGTATCTTGATGGATCAATATTATATTCTCTTAAAGCCTTTGATAGCATTAGAATTCTCTCTCCACCAGTGAATGGATTTGAGTCTGTATGACTCTTCTCTGCACTACCAATACCTATTATTAGCTCATCAACCTCCTTAAGAGTCTCCTGTATAACACTTAGATGACCCTTATGTACAGGTTGCATTCTACCTATTAATAATCCTCTATTCTCATTCATTATTTAACCACCCTATTATTGCTTATAAATCATGTTTATATGATATCTAGTTTTTTTAATAATAGTATTTATATTTTATAATAAATATAGCGTTAAAGAGATTTAAATTAAGTTAACAATACATTTATTACACTTATTTTGATTGAAATCTAACTTTTTTAAGAATAAAGATAGTACATACATTAATGTTTCCTAGAAAAACAAATAGTAAAATAAGTTATGCTAATAATCTAATTTTTTCGAAAATAATAAAAATAATATTTTAAGGGGGTTAATAGTTTGAGTACTTATTGTCTTGGATGATAATTAGGACTTTCATTAGTAATAGTTATGTCATGTGGATGACTCTCAGATATACCATTGGATGTGATGTGTACAAGCTCTGCCTTCTCATGCATTTCTTTAATACTTTTTGCTCCAACATATCCCATGGAGGATTTAAGTCCACCCATTAACTGGTATACTATCTGACTAACCTTACCCTTATAGGGTACTACTCCTTCAATACCCTCAGGTACTAGTTTAGAGGAGTTCATGTTACTACCAGAGTTCTGGAAGTATCTATCCTTACCTGCACCAACTCCACCAGTCATTGCACCAAGAGATCCCATACCACGATACTGTTTATATTTACGTCCATTCCTTATAGTCATCTCACCAGGTGACTCTGTTGTACCTGCTAGTAGACTACCAATCATTACAACATTTGCCCCAACAGCTAATGCTTTTGCAACATCACCAGAATATCTTAGTCCACCATCAGCTATTACGGGTACTCCACTATCCTCTGCTACATCAGCCACTGAACTAATAGCACTAAGCTGTGGTACACCAACACCTGCAACAATACGTGTAGTACAAATAGATCCTGGACCAATACCAACCTTTATACCATCAATATCAGCTTTGAGTATATCCTCTGCAGCTTTACCTGTTGCAATATTACCTAGAAGTATGTCTGAGTCAACATTCTTCTTCATATTACCAACAGATTCAATAATATCTGTCTTATGTCCATGTGCACTATCAATTGCTATAATATCTGCACCTGCATCACTTAATGCCATTGCACGATCCATATCAAATGGTCCACATGCTGCTGCCACAAGATATCTTCCCTGACTGTCACGAACACTGCTAGGATACTTCTTACGCTCAAGTATATCCTTCATTGTTACTATACCAACAATCTTATTATCCTCTGATACTACTGGTAGACGTTCAACCTTATTCTCATATGCTAAGTCTAGTGCTGTATCAGTATCAGAACTCTCAGCTATTGTTACAACATTATGGGTCATAGCCTCTGATACTTTACGGTTAAGATTCTTTCCACGTAGTGGCTTAATATCTCTACGACTAATAATACCAACAACAATATCCTCACTATTAACTACTGGTAGTCCACTAATACCCTCTACATCCATGATCTCCTGTGCATCCTCAACAGTTTCATCTGGAGATATAGTTATTACATCAGTTATTGCTAATTCATTAGCAAACTTAACCTTCTTTACCTCATTTACTTCATCCTCTACTGTGAGGTTTCTGTGGATTACTCCTAGTCCTCCCTGACGTGCTAGAGCTATTGCCATATCAGATTCTGTAACAGTATCCATTGCAGAACTTATTATTGGTACATTTAGGTCATAATTTGTTGAGACCTTTGTCTCTAATGTAACATCTTTTGGCTCTATACTTGATAATCCTGGTTTTATTAGGAAGTCATCAAATGTATATGTATCTTCTGCTTTTGTTAATTTATCCATATAATTACTCATATTACCCCTTTTCTATATGCATTAATTTAATGTTTAGCAAACATAATTCTTTAACAAGTTAGTATTTACTATATTTAATTCATTAATTATATTTTATCTTTTAACATATGAACTAAACTACTATCTATTGTACCATTATTTCTATCACCATCAGTACAAACGCATCCTCTAACACCCATAATATCACAGTTAATATCTTCTAGTAAGGGTATGTCAGATTCATTTACGCTACCTGCTAGTGCTACCTTTAAGCCATAACTATGTGACTCATCAACAAAGGATTCCAGTTGATCTCTAGTTTGATGATCAGTTAAGCGTTTACCATCCTTAATATAGGTATCCATCATTGCAAGATCACATCCACTATCTCTTGCAACACGTGGAATATCCACAGGCTTAACTGATCCCGTACGATATGCATCAGCATATCCACAGCTTACAACCATAATAGATTCATCAAAACTCTTAACAGCACGTGTTACTGCACTCATAACCTCTAGGGCTTCATCATAGTTTGATGGTCCATGTAATCCTACCTTCACATAGTTTGAACCAGAGTAGGCACTACCTAGTGCTGCTAGTGCCACTGTTCCAGGCTTGTATGGTACATCACCTATAGTAGTACTTACTATTGAGTTACCATCCACATAATCAGAGATTTCTCTTATTATCCATGGAAAGTTTGCACCAAGTGAACCCTCCTTAGGGTTTTTTACATCCAGGATGTCTGCTCCACCATTGAGAGCTTCTATTGTTTCATCCATATTTATTGCACTTACTAATAACTGCACTATCTAACCACCTATGAATGTACCTTTAGTTCTCTAAGTAATTTATCTCTCTCTTTCTTTAGAGACTCAATCTTTTCCTGATTATCCTTATTATTCTCTTTTTCTAGCATCACAATTGTATTAGTTATAGCCTCTAGGTTTAACTCTAATGTATTATATACCATCACATCACCAACTTAATAGTTTTTAATATTACCTGTTACGGGTAAGCTTCTTAACCATCCAATATCACTCTGATAGAGCATACGTATATCCTCTATTCCATAACGCATCATTGCTAGACGCTCTATTCCTAGACCAAATGCTGCTACCTGTGTTTCTATTCCAAGTGGTTCTAGTACTTCTGGTCTAAACATTCCAGATCCACCTAGCTCCATCCAACTCTTCTTTTCTGGTACATATATCTCTGACTCGATAGAAAGATATGTGTATGGGAAGTATGCTGGTCTAAATCTTACCTTGAATCCTAGTTTACGGTAGAATTCCTTTAGTATTCCTAGCAGATTCTTAAAGCACATATCCTCTCCTGCAACAATACCCTCAACCTGATGGAATTCTGGTAAATGCTTATAGTTAATTGTTTCTCTTCTAAATACACGTCCTACAGAGAACATTTTTAGTGGTGGATCATTCTGAGATAAATGTCTTACAGATAATCCTGTTGTATGTGTTCTTAGTACTAACTGTTTTGCTACATCCTCACTCCAAGTATACTGCCATCCCTGAGATCCAGTGTTTCCTCCATGTTCATGTTCTGCTCTGGTTCTATCTACTAGGTCTTGACTTGGTAGCTTTGCTGTTGTAGGATTTCCTACATAGAATGTATCCTGCATTTCACGTGCTGCATGATCCTGTGGTTGGAATAGCATATCAAAGTTCCAGAATGCTGATTCTAGTATGTTTCCTCTTGCCTCATCAAATCCCATATCTATGAATATATCCCTGATTTCCTCTATTGTCTGTTTTAGTGGATGTATCTTTCCAGGATAATTCTTTGGTGCAGATGCATTAATATCATATCCACGATAATGTAGATTTTTCCATGTACCCTCCTTTAACTGTTCGTGTGTAAGCTGTGTTGCCTCATCTTGTATAGTGAATCCTTCATCAAGAATATCCTTTCCTAAATCAGTTATATTAAAGTTTATATCCTGTTTTGTGTCTATATTAAATAGTTCACGTCTTTTTAGTAGTTGGTTCTTTACATTTTCAAACTCTTCTGGGATGGATTCCTCAAAAGTTTGTCGTCTTTCTCTAATATATTTTAGGAATTTAACTTCTGGTAATTCTGAAACATTAACTTCTTTTCCCTCACTAGTTAAGCTAAGTTTTCCATCAGCCATCTTTATCCAGTGGTTACGCATGAGGATGCCTATAACAAAGTTCATTTGTTGTTTTGTTAGTCCAGCTTGTTCTATTACTTCATCCATTGGTAATTCTGTTATGTTTTCATCTAAGTTTTTCTGTAGTACCATTACAACTCTATGTTCTGGTAGACCCTTCTTTGCATAGTCTTCCCCTTCACTAGATAAGCTAATTATATCCTTAGGATTTTTAATCATTGAGATAATACCCTTACTCTCAAGCATTCCTGCAGCACTAGTAACAGCCTTTAGGGGCATGTCCTCATTTTCTGCTATTTCCTCTGGACTTAGATCAGAATCCTTTTCTAATTCATCTAGTAGTTTTTTCTCATATAGATGTAATTCATTTATTATCTTATCTAACATTAATACTCCTCAATTCCTTTTTATTATAAACCATTTACTGAATATTTATCAACTAATCCCACATATATTGATGCTGCTGTAAAGTCTGCTGTTGTTCCAGGATTATAGTTATTTTTACGTAATATTTGATCAAATGCTTCTATTGCTTCAAGCCTATCACTGCTGGCAATACTAGTATCCTCAAGTATCATCTTCGCATTCTCTGATACCTGCATGGCTACATCCTCATCATATTTACGACTAATTAATGTATCTGGTACATTAGCTAGTATTTCCAGGAATACTGCTACTGTTACATCATTAGTAGAGTAATCCCTCATATACTTAGCATATGTTGGATACCCATACTTTCTAATAACTGGTAGTCCACTAATTAGTTCTTGTGATATTTTGTCATACTTTGCTGACATTTCTAGTAAGCCATACATATTAATATTATTATCTCTTATATCATCAAGAGTATTAGAGTTATTCACATCATACTTAGATGTCTTATTCTCCATACCTCCAGCATTTGCTAGACTTATTGCCTTTACTAGTGCTACAGCATCATCTACTTGACTATTCTTTATCATTGTTGTAAGTATTGATGGAAGATTTGTTATTGAATCCTCATGTGTGAGAGCTCCAAATGTTGCGGCAAGAGGTACAAGTAGCATACTTATTCCAAGGTTAGTGTTTGAATTAACAAACTGCTGTGTATCTCTAATAGCTCTAAGTATACATTCACCTACACTGATATGATCAAGCATATTTGGATAGCATTTTGATCCATTATATGCTGCTATTTCTAGACTGTCTCTGATTGATACTCCACTTACTATGAAATCCTCATAAGTTATCTCCTTAAAATCCTGTGTTCTGTGAACATTACCTGGCTTAGGATAACCACTAACTTCTAGTAGTGTTGAAATTTCTCCAAGTTTTGCTATATCATGGGCATTTAACATCATGATTATATCTCCCTATCATTTTTAAGTTAATATTTTCTAATATACTCATACATCTTGACAAAGTCAAATTTAAATATCACTATTAGTTTATTATTAATTAAATTTATGTCTAAACTAATATTAAAAGTAATCTATATAAAGAAAAAACCAATAAATATAATGCTATAATAAATTATAATTTAAAAATGTTAATACTAAAAAAAAGATTAAATGTGGAGTTTATAGAGTATAAATTATAATTATTCTATGCCTAATATTTGTGGTACAAAGTAGCTAATAATCATGTCTGCTCCTGCACGCTTAATACTAGTGAATGATTCATACATTAAGTCCTCTGTAATATATCCCTTTTCTATACCAGCAGTTATCATGGAGTACTCACCACTTACCTGGTATGCTACTGTTGGCATCTTAAATGTATTTTTTATTTCACGTAGTACATCAAGGTATGCTAGTGCAGGCTTAACTATGATTGCATCAGTACCCTCATATACATCTAGTTCTACTTCACGTATTGCTTCATTAAAGTTTCCTGGATCCATTTGATAACTTTTTCTGTCACCAAAGCTTGGAGTAGAATCCGCAGCATCCCTAAATGGTGCATAGAATGTAGATGCATATTTAGCAGCATAAGAAAATATTGGTGTATTAATATAGTCATTTGTATCTAGAGCATCCCTAATAGCAGCTACTCTTCCATCCATCATATCACTAGGTGCAACTACATCTACACCAGCATCAGCATAACTAACAGCAATCCTGGAAAGATAGTCTAGTGTCTCATCATTCTGTACATAGTTATCCCTAATTATACCACAATGTCCGTGATCTGTGTATTCACACATACAAACATCCCCTAGTACTACAAGGTCTGTCTGCTCTTTTAGTTGTCTGATTGTCTGTTGAATTATACCATTAGGATCATGTGCACTACTAGCTACTGCATCCTTATGGTCAGGTATTCCAAAGAGTATGACAGATTTTAGTCCACTATCTTCTAGAAGTCCTGCAAATTCTACTGCATCATTAACAGAGTACCTGTATTGTCCTGGCATTGTTGATATTTCCTCTGGAGTACCATCCTCTGCTGACTCCTTAATATATAATGGGTATATAAAGTCAGATATATCTACACTTGTCTCACAAAACATTTCTCTAAGTCTTTCATCACTTCTCATTCTTCTCATTCTTGTTACTGGAAACATTATTATTACCTCACATATTATTATTCATCTTGTAAACATAGAAAGTCATAGATGACTTTTGCTGCATTGATACTTGTTGGATCACCAATCTTATCAGAGGATACTTCTACTACATCTAATCCAAACACGTCCTTAATTGATAGTATTCTCATAAAGTCTTCTAGGTCAAATGGTGTTATACCACATGGTGCAGGAGTACCTACACTTGGAGCATATGCTGGATCAAGAACATCTATATCAACAGTAATATATATTGGTCCACTAATATCACTTAAATATTCCTGGATGTTTGACTTATTATCTGCAACATCATGATTAGTAAAATAGGTTATATTATCCATACTTTTAACATACTCAAATTCTTCTAGTTGACCACTACGTATACCAATCTGTATAATCTCACGTGGATGCATATCATGTACACGTCTAAGTACAGTTGCATGAGAATACTTCTCATCCATATATGTATCACGCATATCAAAGTGTGCATCAAAGTGAACAACAGTCAAGTTACTAAAGTAGTCCTCATCATACTCCTTTAAGGCACCAAGAATACCATGTGTAACAGTATGTTCACCACCTATACAGATAGGGTTTAATCCCATGTCAAGTAGGCTTGTGACTGTGTCCTTAATCATTATATTAGTTTTCTCATAATTACCATTAACTACTTGGACATCACCAATATCATAACAGTTACATAGTAATTCACGATCAAATGTCATGTTATATGACTCAAAATTATATGATGCCTCTCTAATAGCCTTTGGTCCATAACGTGACCCTGCCTTGTAACTAGTTGTACTATCAAAAGGTATGCCAAGAATAACATATCCCAACTCATGGAATTCATCATCTAATTGTGTTGAAAAAGCATAACGTGCCATGTCATCTGCATATAAAAACATCAATAATACATCCATTAAATTTAATAAAAATTAATATTAAGTTACTATAATAATAATTTATCAATTCTTTTGTTTATAATTTAATGTTATATCTTCAAGTACTGCCAGTCACTTGCATAATCTATAAGTTTTCTGTGAATTATACAACTTAAGTTAGTATTAGTAACTACATACTATTTTCTAGTACCTATTAATTTTAAAAGGTTACTTATATCTTTATTAAATATATGATACACAAATACCCGTTAACTAAAAAAAAAAGAATATATTGTATGATTATATCAGAAATAGTTAGAAGTTATATATAAAAGAAGGTTAAGAGAGGATTAGAAATGAATCTAATCTGTTTATTCTACTTTTGTTGCGTTGTCGTCTTTGTTTACTATTAATGCTGTGTTTAGTGTTAATCCATTGTATAGAGAGTTTTCACCAAGTATTACTGTTATGTTGTAGTAATTGTTTTTGAATGTGTCTGTTGGTAGTGTTATTTCTAGGATTCCATCAGTTACTGTAGCATTTACTCCTATGATTGTTTTACCGTTTGCTTTAATGTTTACTGGGATGACCCTGTTTACTAGGTTTCCATTTTGGCCATATAATGTTAGTGTTAGTGTTGTGTTTTCGCCTTGTGTTATGTATAATGGGTTTATAGTTGTTGTTATGTTTGCTTTACTGATTGTTAGAGTTGTTGTCTCATTTACTTTGTTGTAGAGATTGTTTGAGTAGACTGCTGTTAATTCATAGTCTTTTGCTGAATATTGTTCTGATACTGTGAATGTGACTGTTGCTACTCCATTTACTACTGTAGCATTAAGTCTGCCACCTTCAGTGTTGTTAAGTGTTACACCGTTGAGTTTAAATATTACTACTCCACCATCAACAAGGAATCCATTGTCTGATACAAGAACAGTTATTGTTATTGTCTGACCAGAAGTGATTGTTGTTGGTAAGTCGAGTATACTTATCTGTGCATCTCTTTTATCAACTGTTAATATAGCATTTTCTTCTGTTTTACTAGAAATATAGTATTCACTAGCAACATATGTAGCATTTATAGTGTAATCTTTAGGAGAGTTAGTGAGTGTGTATTCTAGTGTTGCTATACCATCAACAACATCCACCATAATTGTATCATTATTCCATCTTTAAGTGTTTTACCATTTAATTTAAAGATTACCTGTCCACCAGTCACATTATTACCATCAACATCACTAACATGTGCTGTTAAAGTCACTGTATCACCATATACACCACTTACATCATCAACTGTAATGTTTGTAGGAAGATATACATTGAATGTATCACTACTTTCAGATTCAGTATATACCTCGTCTCCCTGGTATGTTACTGTGATATTGTTTTGACCTACAATTGTAGTTGTATATACCTGTTCATATACTCCATCAACTACACCTACTATTGTACCATCATTATCATTAATTGTGATAATTATCTCTCCAGTAATAGGATTACCCTCATCATCTGTAACTGTACCAGTAATAGTAACATCATCACCTACTACTACAACTGATTCCACTGTAGTTAAATTAATAATTGAAAGTACTTTAACAGTTACTGTGGTTGTTGTGGTTGATTCAGCATATAGATCACTACCAGAGTATGTTATGGTTATTGTGTAGTCACCTATAATTTCTGGTGCTGTTAAGTTAGTTTCAATTAATCCGTTTTCGCCTATTTCTACATCATAGTCTTCTCCATTAAATGTTACTGTGACTTTCTGGCCAGCAACATTAACTGGGGTTATTGTAGCAACAACATTAAATGTACTGTTTTTAATTACAGGATTTATATCCTCTACTTCAATACTTGTTTCTATTAATTGTGTTATAATAGTTACTGTTTGTGATGATTGATAATAGTCCTCACTTTCATATGATACTATTATAGTGGATTCATCACTAGTTTCTTTGTTATATGTAAAGCTAAATTTACCGTCTTCATCTACATCTACTGTGTATGCATCTGCATCATCCACTGATACATAAACAACAGTGTTAGGAATAATATCCCCGTCTTCAGTAGTTAAAGTTCCATTAATAGTAATACTACTACCAAATTCTAATGAATAACTAGTACCATCTAATGATATTTGTGAGGTTATTCTATTATCAATCTCATTATCACTACCAGAGTCATATACAGCCTCATTACCCTTCTGAGTACTACCAATAATTAAGGTATTATTGGTTACTGCGGTGTTACTTCCTTCTAGGTATACTGCATATTCATATTCAAGTGTTGTCAATGTATTTGATATTATGTTATCATTATTTTCAGTACTATAAACATATATAGCTGGGTTAAGGTTTGATGTAATTGTATTGTTTGTTATATTATTATAGCTACCCCAGAGTAAGACTATACCAGCTTCAGTTGCTGTTAAATAGTCAGCAGTATATTCTTGTCCAAATACACTACCCATAACTGTTATAGTGTTATTATCTATTATTGAATTTGTACCATCAACTCCAATACCCATAGGTGTTGAACCTTCTAGTGTCATTACATTGTTTGTTATGTTTGTACCATTTGCTCCATAGAGTTCTACTCCATAAACGTTATGTGCACTACCAGTTATAGTGTTATTATCAATTATATTATTATGGACATTACCAGTGGTACTACTATAAGTATGACCATAATAATTCGTGTTTTCTATGTATATAGCATATATTACATCTTCAGCATATGTTCCATCACCATGATCTCCATATCCACTATCACCAGCAGTAAGTGTAAATGTATTGTTTCTTATAACATTATTTACACATAACAACTCATCATAAATATAATAATAATCAAAACCACTACTTAAACGTATACCTAGTACATATCTGTCACCGTTTACTGTAATATTATTATTTGTAATGTTACTATAGGTTACAGTATTAAAGCTTAGAGCATATATCCATTGAATACCATCAATACTAACTGTGTTGTTAGTAAAATTATATTTACCACCTAATAAAGTTACACCATAGAATGATGAATAGGACTCACCTGATTCATCTAAGTTAGTAACTGTAATAGTATTATTTTCTATAATACTTGTGGTTATATATTCACTGAATCCTAGATCATATAATATGAAACCCGTTCTTGTTATTGACTGTGAATAAGTCATATCCATGTTCATCCAGTCTATAGCATATACTTCAAATGAACCAGTTAATGTGTTGTTTCTAATCATTACAGCTGAAGCATAAGTTGTAATTGGATACCAATACGTATAGTCTTCTATATACCTAGACTCTACTGTTATATTACAATTTTCTATGGTTGTATAAATACTTTCATCAGTATCATCACCAGTATATGCTTCCCAGATCATTATACCAGCTTGATACCAATAATCTGCAGTGTATTTCAATGTTAAATTGCTTATAGTCCTGTTCTTGTTTTCTCCATATATTTCAATATAACAATCGATTAGAGTTGCATCATTAATACCTGTTAAAACAGTATTTTCTCCATTGATTGTTATAGTATGATCCTCAACTGTAATACCATCAAGAACATAAATAGTATTACTATCTAACTCATTAGGTAAATCTGATGAATCAGTGATTATAATATTTGCAGGATCATCCCCAAGTATTGATTTATTATCAACTGTAGCACTATTATCAACAGTGCGACTATTGTCATCAACACTATCTGTGTTTGTTTCTACTGTATTCTCATCAACAACATTACTAGCTTCTTGACTAATAATAGAATCTGAATTGTTATTATCATTAACTGCATCAGTTACACTTGTATCAACAGTGCTAATAGTTGTATTACTCATATCATTATCAGCTGCACTGACACCAGAGATACCTACAACAAGGAGTACTAATGCTGTTAACAAGAATATTTTTCCAACTTTATTCATGTTATTTCTCCAATAATTAATTAAATTCAAAATCAAAATATTTAATCAAATTAATAAATTAAAGTATTTTGAAAGAAAATTATAGTAT
>JAJQHG010000034.1 GCA_021199865.1 Methanosphaera sp.
CTATGATAGGTAATATGAATCTAAAAAATATGAATGTTATTATTAGAGCTATAATTATAGTAATAGCAAGAATTAATATATTATCTATTGTCATAATATAATATATAGAAAGAAAGTAATATAAAATTATTACTTTAAGGATAATTATTAACTTATTTTTAAGATTTACGGGATTTATCATGAGTATTGTTATTATTAATAATTTAGGACAGTATAACCATAGGATATCTAGAACTCTTAAATATTTAGATATAGAAAACTCACTCATATCTAACCAGACAAGTCTTGAAGACATTGAGGCTATGAATCCTAGTGGTATTATTCTTGGTGGTGGGCCATCAATTGAACAGATTGGTTCATGTAGAGAAATTATACTAAACATGGATGTGCCTATACTTGGAATATGTTTAGGACACCAAATAATTGCTGAAGCATTTGGTGGTAAGACAACATCAGCGGATATTGAAAGCTATGCCCAGATAGAGCTTAATATCCTTAAACAGGAGGGTATCTTTGAAGGTGTTGGTGACAGTCTTAAGGTATGGGCATCACATAAGGATGAGGTTGTAGAATTACCAGATGAATTTGAAATACTTGCTAATAGTAGTTACTGTGATGTTGAAGCTATAAAACATAAAAGCAAACCTATCTATGGTATACAATTCCACCCAGAAGTACAGCATACTCCTCGTGGTGGTGAAATATTTACTAACTTTAATAATATATGTGAAGATTACTAAGGTGGACTTAATATGATGATGGATACAGAGAAGTTTATAGAAGAAGCAATTAAAAATATACGGGAAGAAGTTAAGGATGAGAAAGTTATAATTGCTCTATCTGGTGGTGTAGATAGTTCTGTTGCATCAGTACTTGCATCAGAAGCTATAGGTGATCAACTAGAAGCAATATTTGTTGATCATGGCTTACTAAGAAAGAATGAAGCAAAAGAGGTTGAGGAAACCTTTAAGGATAAGATTAACTTTAAATTAATTAATGCTGAGGATGAGTTTATTAAGGCTCTTGATGGTATAACAGACCCTGAGAAGAAGCGTGAAGTTATTGGCCATAAATTCATTGAAGTATTTGAAAGAGAGGCCCGAAAGAGTGGGGCAACCTATCTTTTACAAGGGACAATTGCACCTGACTGGATAGAGAGTAAGGGTAATATTAAGTCACATCATAACCTAACACTACCACAGGGATTAGAGCTTAAAATTATTGAGCCTCTAAGAGAGTTATATAAAGATGAAGTACGTGAAGTAGGAACTCAGCTTGGCCTACCAGCTAGTATTGTTCACAGACAACCATTCCCTGGACCAGGATTAGCTGTAAGAGTACTTGGAAACATAACCAAGGATAAACTAGAGATTTGTCGTGAAGCAACAGCAATACTCACAGAACACGTAGAAAAAGAGGGTTTGGATGAGGATTTATGGCAATACTTTGTTGTGCTAACAGATAGTAAGGTTACTGGAGTAAAGGGTGATCAGAGAGACTTTGGATACCTTGTTGTTATAAGGATGGTTCAATCATTTGATGCAATGACTGCAAATGTACCTGATCTACCATGGCCATTCCTACATAAGGTATCACAGGAAATAACAGCAAATGTACCAGAGATTACTCATGTATCCTTATCACTTAGTAATAAGCCACCAAGTACTATAGAGTTTGAATAAATCCCCCTATAAACCCCTTTATTCTTTTAACATTCTTTTTATTAACTTATTGAGGAGTATTATGTATCACTTAACATCAAAACTAATAATTTATAAATTTGACGAGAATAGTATATTATATGAGCTTGCAGATATCTGCAGAGAGTATGATGAACAAGAGTATGATGTAGATAGGATAACTAGTAGAATTTATACCCAGATAAACAGGTTACTCTCAATAGCTACTAGTTATGGATTTAATGATAATTTATGGCATAACTATATAGCTTATCTTTTAGCAACAACAGAGAATCCCTTCACACTAGTATCAGAGAAGACTGGTAAGAAGGATGGTAGTGTAAACCAGTTTGCAAAGAATGATTTCAGGTTAATAAAAGAGTTATTTGACTATGATTTTAGTAGTATGGAGGCCGATCTAGGGCTAAACTGTTTTAGTATAATAAGTAATTATGATGCTATAGTTAAGGAGGATAAGATCTATAATAAAGAGGTTAGTATTAAGGTTAAAGAGTTAAGTAAGGCCATAGAAAATACTAGTAGTACTGATGAGTTATATGATGTTGTGACAGACTTCTATAAGAGGTATGGTGTTGGTAAGTTTGGTCTAAATAGGGCATTTAGGTTATCACATGATGAGAATGATGACTTTATTGTACCTATAACTTCTCTTGATAGTGTTGTGCTTGATGATCTTATTGGATATGAGAGCCAGAAGAAACAGTTAGTAGAGAATACTGAGAGCTTCCTTAATAATAATAGGGCTAATAATGTGTTATTGTATGGTGATGCTGGTACAGGTAAGTCTACTAGTATTAAGTCTATATTGAATCAGTACTATGATCAGGGTCTTAGAATAATTGAGGTTTATAAACATGAGGCTAAGTATCTTTCAAAGATTATTAGTCAGATAAAGAATAGGAATTATCATTTTATTATTTATATGGATGATTTATCCTTTGAGGAGTCTGAAAGTGAATATAAGTATCTTAAGGCATTAATTGAGGGTGGTCTTGAGACAAATCCAGATAATGTGTTAATATATGCTACATCTAATAGACGTCATCTTATTAAGGAAACATGGGATGAGCGTAGTTCTTCTTCTGATGAAGAAATGTATAAGTCTGATACTATACGTGAGAAATTGTCTCTTGTTGACCGTTTCGGGGTAAGTATTGGTTATTATAAGCCTACAACTCTTGAATACTTTAATATTGTTGTTGAGTTAGCAAAAAGGTATCCTGAAATTAAGTTAAGTAAGGAAGAATTAGAAAGAGAGGCTAATATTTGGCTTAGAACTCATGGTGGTGCATCTGGTCGTACTGCACAGCAATTGATTTATCATTTGTTGGCTAATAATTAATATAAAATATTTGGAGTTTGTTTGTTAGAATCAGGGTGTTTTGTTGATTGATTTTGATATGATTTATATGTTAAGAATTTAGGTATACCAAAACCTTT
>JAJQHG010000122.1 GCA_021199865.1 Methanosphaera sp.
AATAAATATAATTCATAGATTAAGGGTTATTCTTAATATTTTCTATATATGAAATCATTCTTAATTAATATTTTAATGACTTTGATTTTAGAATACAGAATAGTTATACTAATTAATAGTTAATACTATGCAAAACAAATATCATGTTAATAATAGGTGTTATTTCATGAAACTTAGTATTATTATCCCAACACATAATGAAGAAGATTATCTACCAAACTTACTTAATAGTATTGATAGACAAAATTTTCATGATTATGAAGTAATTATAGCAGATGCTAATTCAACTGATAAAACTAGAAAAATAGCTCTAGAGCATGATACTATAGTAATTGATGGAGGTCTACCCGCAATCGGAAGAAATAGGGGTGCAAGTATTGCAAATGGTGAACTACTACTATTTCTTGATGCTGATAGTGTTCTTACAGATGATTATATAAAAACTACTATAACAGAGTTTGAACACAGAAATCTTGGAATAGCAATAACACAAATAATACCATTAGAGAAGGGATTTATTAATGAATTCAGTCATGGGATAGCAAACTTCATGACAAAGAAAATATCTAATATTAAGCCTCATGGAGCAGGATGCTATGGAATATTAACGTATAAATTATTACATGATAATGTTAATGGCTTTGATGAAGAACTAGACTTTGGAGAAGACACAGATTATATAGAACGTATAGGAAAAATCAGTAGATTTAAGGTATTAGATGAACCACGATTATTAGTATCTACACGTAGACTTGAAGAGGAAGGATTAGCACAAATAACATATAAGTATGCTAGGAGTACTGCAAAACAAATGGCGGGTAAAAAAGTGACATTAAATGAATTAGACTACTCTTTTGATCATAAAAATAATAATAGGAAGCTACGTATAATTTATTCACTATGTGGTGAAGGTATGGGGCATGCTATTCGTAGTGCTATGGTAATTGAGTACTTAATAAAGGAAGATTATGAATTAGTAGTCTTTGCAAGTGATAGAGCATATAAGTATCTAAACAAGAAGTTTGATAACATACATGAAATCAGTGGATTTAACACAGTATATGATAATAATGTTGCTGACTACTCAAAAACATTTGTAAATAATATGAAGGATGTTCCAATAGATCTAAGAGATAACTTAAACAAGATGTATAAAATTGCCAAGAATTTTAAGCCAGACCTTGTGATATCAGACTTTGAATTCTATGCAAACTTATTAGCACACATAATAAATGTTCCCCTATTAAGTATAGATAATCAGCATGTATTAACAGAAGCTAAGTATGATGTTGATGAAAAATATGCACTAGATAAATTAACTAGCCAGGCAGTTGTACATGCATTCATACAAAGACCAAACAAGATACTAATCTACTCCTATTTCCATCCACCTATACGAAATAACACAAAAACAGAATATGTAGATCCATTAATTAGAGAGGATATCTATCAATTAAAGCCTAGAGTAAAGGATTATATATTAATCTATCAGACAAGTCAATCTAACACTAAAATGTTTGATTTACTAAAGAAAACTGATTATGAATACATAGTATATGGTTTTAATAAGGATGAGAAAGATGAAAATATCCTCTACAGAGAGTTTAGTGAAAAACAATTATATGAAGACTTTAAGGATGCAAGATGTGTCATAACAAATGGTGGATTTTCATTTATTAGTGAAGCACTACAACTAGAAAAACCTATACTAAGCATACCTGTAAAGAAGCAATTTGAACAGATTCTTAATGCAATATATATTGAAAAACTAGGATATGGAAAGTATTATGAAGAATTATCAGTTGAGAACCTAGAGTACTTCATAGCCCACTGTGATGAATACAGAATAAACATACAAGAAAAATATAATAAGCACACAGATAATAGTGAAACTCTAGAAACATTAAAGAAAACTATTGATGAAATAATAAGCTAAAAAAAATATAATAAAAAGGTTAATCACTAACTTTTTAAGTGTTCAAGTAATGGTTTCTCAAATGATTCATATGTTGGAGTCTTATTAGTAAATAACTCAAATGAAGCTATTCCCTGATTAATTAGCATATGTGTACCTGGAACTGTTATAGCACCCCTATTTTTAGCTTCCTTTAATAGTCTTGTTTCTAGTGGATTATATATGATATCCATTACTATGTGTTGACTATTTATCAGATCTGTTTCTATAGGTGCTGGTACTTCATGGTTTGGATACATTCCCCTAGGTGTTGTATTAATAATAACATCCACATCATTAATTATGTCATTTGTTTTATCTAGTTGAATATATTCTATTTTACTAAAATCTGTATTAGTTTTAAGGTTATCTATAAGATTTAGGGCATTATCAGGACTTCTATTAGCAATATGCAGTGAACCTATTTCTTCATTAATTAAATTAAATGTTATAGCCTTTGATGCACCACCAGCACCAAGAACTAGTACATTCTTATCTTTTAGGGATGTATACTTATTTAATGATTTAATTGCACCAATACCATCAGTATTATAACCTTTTGTTTTACCATCCTCTAAGCATATTGTATTAACAGCATTAATTTTTGCTGCTGTCTTATCAACTTCATCCAGGTATGGTATTATAGTTGTCTTATGAGGTATTGTTACATTTAATCCCTGAATATTAAGAGTCTTCATACTAGTTGCCAGATTACTAATATTTGATGGATCTACATTAAATGGTACATAAACATAATCCATACCCATTAATTTATAGGCATTATTATGCATGGGTGGTGAGAAGCTGTGTTCTATTGGATGACCAATTACTCCTATTACTAATGTTTTACCTGTAATCATTTCTATCTATTCTCCAATTAGATCTATATTAATAAAAAAATATTAAACTAATAAAATATATAATTATGTATAATTTGTAGATATTTATTAAATCTCTACCTAAATAAGTGGGAGGATCATCCTGGTTATTTGGTAGGTGTCTAATAAATTTATGGATTGATGTATATTCTATGCTTAAACATCTTTGAAAGATATACCTATTTTTAATTTTTATTATCAAAAAATCTGTGGAGACTGTTTAGATAGATACTTAAAAAAGTTTAATATACTAGTTTATTCATCTGTAAATAATTTTTATATGTGATTATTCTAGTGT
>JAJQHG010000165.1 GCA_021199865.1 Methanosphaera sp.
AAAAAATAAATTATAGATATTTTATTAAAAAATAATTACAATTAACATCACATGTAATTAGCAGAACAATCAAAAAAGAAAATTCTTGGAGGAATATTCTTGACAGACGAATATGAAGAAGTAACAAGTGTAACTGTAGACGAATCAATGATCAGAAAAATAGGTGATAACCAATACCTAAAAATCATTCCCTCACAGGGAAAATCTGAAATATCTACAATAATACAAGAAAAAATAACACAACCAATAGAACAGACAGATGAAATCATAATAAAAGCTTGCCCTACAAAGGTAAGGATGTTTAGAAACTCTAAACAAGACTTAAAATATGAAACTGAATGGAAAACAATAGACGGATCAAAAATAAATATTCCCTCAACTAACATCAAAACAATATATTCCCTATTACAAGCAAAAGGATTAATTGTAGTAGACAATATGCTTAATTTATCTAATATTCTAAGTATGATTATTAAACAAGATACTCTAGAAAAGAAATTAGAAGAAATAAAAGAGGATATGAAATAATTATACTAATACAATATAAGTAAGGTTATTTGAATGATTGATGAAGCAATAAAAGCAATACAGAATGGTGAAATAGTATTAATATATGATAGTGATGATCGTGAAAGTGAAACAGACATGATCGCAGCAGCAGAATTTATGACAACAGAAAAAATGACAACTGTACGTAAATATGCTGGTGGACTAGTATGTATGCCAATATCTAGTGAAAATTGTGATAAACTTAAAATACCATTTATGGTAGATATACTAGAAACTGCGAACACTAAATATCCTATTCTAAAGGAGTTATATCCTGATGACATACCATACGATGCAAAATCCGCTTTCAGTATAACAGTAAATCACAGAGATACATATACAGGTATTCCAGATGATGATCGAGCAAAAACTGAGCGTGAATTAGCCCTACTATGTAAAGAAGGAAAGCATGATGAGTTTGGTAAATACTTTAGAGCACCAGGTCATGTAACTTTACTTAGAGCAGAAAAAGATGCTGTTCTAACAAGAGAAGGACACACCGAATTAACAATAGCTCTACTTGAAATGGCTGGACTTGAACCAGTCGGAGTATGTTGTGAGATGATTGGTGACGATGGTCATGCTATGCAAAAAGAAGAGACAGAAAAGTATGCTAAAGAAAATAACCACGTGTTTATAAGTGGAGATGAAATAATAGAAGCATACAAAGAATTTAAGAAAAACAATTAAATTCATTTATCCCCCCCCTATTTTTAACTATTTTTATTATAGATTACTAAGATATTATGTTATCCTTGCTTGTATATGTCACAGATCTCCTCATAGGATAAGTATCCTCTGAAACTTGCAGGCTGTGCAAGATTATATATTTTTTTTACATCTAAATCCTTCTTTACAACCTCAAGTGAAGCTTTGGTGAAGTTTTCTAGTTGTAGATAATCCTCTGGTACACGACCCTTATTTTCTACCTTAGCCTTGGATATAGACCATATATTATCCCGTTCAAGGTCAGTTGTATTAGTCAGGTACTCTGATACATGATCAACAATTACTGGATCATATGTCTTATTAAGTATCACACCACGTGTTTTGATATCCATCTTATTTAAGAAGTCAATGTGAGCTTTAATATCTAAAGCAGATGTTTCTATTCCACCCTTACTTACACTTGAGACCATTATAACAGGAATATTACCAGCATGAGCTATTTCTGCTGCAGAGTAAGGAGTCTTCTTATTGAGCAGTCCTGTTATTGCACTCATTACTCCCTCAACAATAATTAAGTCATAACCCTTATTCTTTACACTCTCAATTACTTCATCAAGCTGCATCCAGCCAATATTACTTATAGCTATAGAACCATAATCCTCTAGTTTTTCCTTGTTTACATATAATGATGGGGATAAATCCCTAATATCTGGTCCTACCTTAATAACATAAGTATGTATACCCTTCTCTCTTAGGGCTGCAACTATTCCGCTAGTAAGGAATGTTTTACCAGACTCTGATCCTGTACCCATCATCATAATCATTGGTGGATTCTCTGGATGTTCACTTCTAAGTGGTGCAATATTATTAGTGTTAATACCTATCTCACTAAATACCTTGGAGGCTAACTTCTTATTCTGTTTCTTAATATCATCATACTCATTTTTTGCATCAATATAATCGAGTATGTTATCAACTATTTGCTGATTACTATCAAGTAAATCATGAACAGTTGTACCAAGAATATTACCCCTCTTGTTTGCCACACCACTTAGAACACGGCTAGGCTTGTGCATATAGTTAGCTCTCTCAATATTAGAGTAGATCACATTCTTATCATTTGACTCTATCTGACCATATGTATGACAATGGAATCCATTAACCTGTGTATCCTTCAATCCTTTAGTAAATAAGGTTGTATCATCAACTATATCAGATTTAACCTTATTGGTATTAATAAGAGGAGCAAATGTAACATCAAGAAGGCCTAATCCTTCCCTTATAATGGGTGTTGGAGAGTTACGTCCTACATCTGTACTCTTTGCAAGTACCTGGAATCCTGCACACATACCTAGAATAAACTTATCATCATCATTCATTAACCTGATCTCTGTTGCTAACTCCTCTGTTAAAGTCTCAGACTCTAATAATGTTCCACCAGGAATAATTAGTCCATCCAGCTGGGTGTGTGCTTTACTACCATCTTCAATAGTACCATCAGATTTAACTACATTAGTAGGTAGATAACCAAAATTCTCATATAATGTTAATATTCCCTCTACTTCGAGTATACCTATTTTTGTCATACAATGATCACCAAAAATAATTTAATTATATAATATAAGTATAAATTTTATACTATAAATAATAATATTTCAATAAAATTGATTGTACATAAAACATAATATACAGTAATTGTTACCTGGATTAATAATTCTATAATAATATCAATTAAGTAAATAAATAATTAAAAAATAGTTTTAAAAAAGTGATGCCCTGACCGGGATTTGAACCCGGGTAAAGGGATCCGCAGTCCCTCGTGATATCCGCTACACTATCAAGGCATGATAATCAAATAGTATATAATAATTTATTTTTTATTTTTTATAATAC
>JAJQHG010000066.1 GCA_021199865.1 Methanosphaera sp.
ATATTTTACTATAATACTTAAAGATTTAATTGTTTAATTCTTTCCATAGCCTTCTTTGTATTTTCATATGTGTTAAATGCAGTTAATCTAATGTATCCCTCACCACTAGGACCAAATCCTACACCAGGAGTACTAACAACATGTGCATCATTTAATAATAAGTTAAAGAAGCTCCATGAATCAATGCCATCAGGAGTTTTAAACCAGATATAAGGTGAGTTTTCTCCACCATATACATCTAAACCCATATCAATTAGGCTTTCACGTATAAGTTTAGCATTCTCAACATAGTAGTCAAGATTTTCCTTTATCTCCTTCTTACCCTCAGGAGTATATATTGCTTGAGCTGTACGCTGTACAGGATAGGATACACCATTGAATTTTGTTGACTGTCTTCTATTCCAGAGAGCTGTTAGACCAACCTTATTACCATTAGAATCATTGATCTTTAATTCCTCTGGTACTACACAGTATGCACAACGTGTACCAGTAAATCCTGCTACCTTTGAATAACTCTTAAATTCTACAGCTACCTCTTTTGCTCCCTCAATTTCATAGATACTATGTGGAACATCACTGGTTCTAATAAATGCTTCATATGCTGCATCAAATAGGATGATTGCATCATTTTCTTTTGCATAATCTACCCATTCTTTTAGTTGTTCATGAGTTAATGTTGTTCCTGTAGGATTGTTTGGATAACATAGATATATTATATCAACATCCTCTTGGGGTAGAGCTGGTACAAAATTATTCTCTGCTGTTGCAGGAAGATATACTATTTTCTCATAGAATCCATCATCGCCAGCCTTACCACTACGTCCTGCCATAACATTACTATCAACATATACTGGGTATACTGGGTCGGTTACTGCTATAACATTATCTTGACTAAATAGTTCCTGGAAGTTTCCTGTATCACATTTTGCTCCATCACTAATGAATACTTCACTATTTCTAAGATCTATTCCTAGTGGCTTGTAATCATTCTCAATTATATCTTCTATTAAGAAGTCATATCCTTGTTCTGGTCCATATCCACGAAATGTTTCAGGATCACCCATCTCATCTACTGCATCATGGAATGCTTTTATAACACTCTTTGCTAATGGTCTGGTTACATCACCTATACCCATCTTTATTAGGTCTACGTCAGGGTTTTCTTTTTGGTATTCATCTACTCTACGTGCTATTTCTACAAACAGGTAATTGTTTTGTATTAAATTAAAATTTTCATTTACTGTTACTACCATTTTATCTACCTTTAATTAGTTATGTGTATAATAAAATATTATTTCATCCGAATTTACTTTATCTGCTCTTACAAAACCGAAACGTTCAAGTTGTATCATATCATCAACTTTAATATTTGATGCATCCTCTTCTATAAATCCTTCAACATGTGTATTATCTTGCATTATAACAGTTGCCTTGATAGAATTATTAATAGGAATCCACTGAATTATGGTTGCATGTTCTTTTTGTGCATCTTCTAATGAATCACTGATATATGTAGCATTATCATTTGATACTTTAATGTTAACTAGATCCATTAGACGTAACGATTTATCCTTACTTAAAGCATCCTCATAATCCTTTCCAGGAATATATGCACAACCGTCAAAGTTAAGGGTTCTCATACCTCTTTCTGGCTCATTATAATGTAATTCACGACTAACAGAGTAAGAATTATAATCATCTGGTAAGTTATCAATATCAACCTTAACAGGATCTGGTATAAAGAAGTACCTATTAGTCGCTTCCTCTATAATGTTACGATTTAAGCCATAAATCTTTTTCCAACTAATAGTTGCATCAGCCTGTTTAGTACCAATCTCCTCTATTAGTTCATATAATACATCCTTGTTAATTCCACGTTTAGCAATAGCACGTATAGTACCAAGTCTTGGATCATCCCATCCACTATATAAGCCAGACTCTATGCCTTCACGAGCTTTTGAAGTACTAAGTAGAACATCATCCATTTTTAGTCTACCATAATGAATAAATTCAGGTATATCCCATCCAAAGTGTTTGTATAGGTATGATTGCTTCTCACTATTAGCTATATGATCCTTTCCTCTAAGTACATGTGTAATACCAAGAAGATGATCATCAACAGTTACAGAGAAATTCATCATAGGATATATCTTATACTTATTTCCTATACGTGGATGCTCAACATTAACAATTCTCATAGCTACCCAGTCACGTATAGCAGGATTCTTATGATTAATATCTGTCTTCACACGTAGTACAGCTTCACCTTCATTCATCTGTGGGAACTTATTCCATAACTCTAGGTTTTCTTCTACACTATGATCTCTACATGGACAAGGCTTACATTCATCTTTAAGCTTCTTAAATTCTCCACCATCACATGTACACATATATGCTGCACCAATCTTGATAGCTTGAAGTGCATATTCATAGTATATATCCATACGATCACTTTGAATAACAATTTCATCAGGATCTATACCTAACCATTCTAAGTCCTCAGGTATAGCTGTATATGCATCTGGTTCTACACGTTTAGGATCAGTATCCTCTATTCTAAGGACAAGTTCACCATCATATTTTTCTTTATAGAGCATGTTAAGTATTGCTGCTCTAGCATGACCAATATGTAGTGGTCCAGAGGGGTTTGGTGCAAATCTAAGCTTTACTTTACTACCAACATTCTCTAGGTCAGCTAAACCTTTAGGCTTCTCTGTTTTTCTCTCATGAGTTTCTAGTCCACCAAGTTCATCTAACTTAGCTTTTTGTTGCTCAGGACTCATAGCATTAACTTCACTAGTTATCTTACCAGCAAGTTGTGACACAGTTTTTGGATCTTTTCTCATGTCAGGATTCTTACTCATAACCATACCAATAACTGATCCAGCTTGACACTTGTTTTGGTGTTCAACTGCATTAGTTAAAGCATATTTATATATTGTTTCTTCTATATCCATGTACATCCTCCAGAATATTCATGATATTATAAAAAATAATTCATATTTAAAAATAGAATAGTAATTGTTTATTATTAAATATTTATATCCTAAGAAATATAAAAAAATTAAGATTTATAAGCTAAATTATTATAAC
>JAJQHG010000127.1 GCA_021199865.1 Methanosphaera sp.
TGTGAACCAAAATTTAAACCATTACCAAAAACCACTAAAAAACCCAAAAAAAATAAACATTAAAAAATCCAAAATCCAAAACGCCCACAAAAAAACCCCCCCCCCCTCTTTACTATTTTAAACATAGATCTTATTAATACAATTCATCTAGTATAAGTAATATAAATTGTTAGAAACCTACTTTATAGAATGAATGTTCATTAAATATTCACTCAAAATATAATAAGTTAATAAGATCTTATGAAATATAATTAGAATTTCACAGAAGTAATAACTTCTTAAAAATAATTTAAAGTCCTATGAAACAAAGGATATGGGAATAGAAAATAAGTTTTTAAAAAAAAAGATAGAAGTAGAATTATTCTACTTTTGTTGAGTTTTTACTAGGATCAACTATTAATACTGTATTAATTACTTTAGTGTTATATGCAGAGTTCTCACCTAATATAATAGTAATATTATAGTATGTGTTTGTGAAATCATCTGTGTCTAATGTTACACTTAGTACACCGTTTTCAGTTAAAGCTTTGTTTACGTATGTTTTACCATTTACTTTTACTGTGTATTTAGTACTTCTTTCTAGTTGATTATTGTTTTGATCATATAATGTCATTGTTATTGTAGCATTTTCACCTTGAGTTATGTATATAGGATCAATGTTAGCAATTACATCTGATTTAACTATAGTCATTGTAATATTAGTCTCACTACGAGCTCCAATACTTCCACCATAAACTGCGGTTATTACATAATCTTTTGCAGCCATATCTACTGGAATTGTGTATTCTAATATTGCTATACCGTTTTCATTAACTTCAACCTTTATTGGGTTACCATTTTCATCTTTTAAGGTAACGCCATTAATCTTAAATGCTACTGAACCATCATATGCATCAATATTATATCCCATATCATCAGTTAAGTATACAAAAGCAACAAGTGTTATAGTATCACCACTCTTAGGAGTATATCCAATATCTGCTACTTCTACTATACTATAACAAGGATTTATAGTGAATGTTAAGTTTTCTGTTGATTTAGCTGTTCTATAAGTACTGGATCCATAATATAATGCAGTGATGTTATATGTGCCAATAGAGAATTCACCATCATCAGAATATAAATCAAATGTTGCACTACCATTTACAACATCAGCATATACAATTTCACCAGTAGTATCAGTGTATGTTTTATCATTAATTTTTATAGCAACTGATCCTTCAGTTACAGGAGCACCATACTCATCAGTAACATTTATTGTAATTGAATATGGATTACCCATTATATCATATAATACATCAATAGTTGAAGAATTAAAGAATACATCTGTATTGATTCTACGAACATCAAAGGTAGTGTCTAATTCTGAACTGTTATATGTATCATCAGAATCTGTTACAATAACTAGCATATACTCGCCAGCACCATCGAATGTGAAATTTAGAGACCAAGATCCATTCTCATCTGTGACAGCTTCATCTATCCTCATATTAACATCAGTAACGAGTAATCCTGTAACTACAATACCAGATACAGGGTTATTGTCTTTATCTACAACAATACCAGTTATATTTGTGTTAGTATACACTATTTGTGTTGGAATGTCATCAACAATAATAGTTACTTTATTAAGTACATTTACATTTATTATGTAAGTATTATTAGCATCATAATTAACATTAACAGTGTATTGACCTAGAGTATCAAATGTATGGTTTAATGATACCTCACCGTTTGTTTTGGTAACATTATATTCTTCTGAATCAATAGTATATGTTACATTTTCTTGAGTTTCTGATGAATATAATTCATCAACTACTGGCACAGTAATTAGAACACTCTCATTAACAGGTGTGTCTACTTCAGAGATAAATGTATTGTTATATAACTCCATGGTAACATTAAATCCTGTTTGGTCATAGTTATATATTGCATCACCCTGTTCTGCAGAGTTATCAGTAAATATTGAATCTGTTACTACTAATTGTCCAGCATTTAATATTGCACCACCAACATTACTATCATCACTGTTTGTTGTGAAATTACATTGAGTTACATATAAGTAGCCGATTCTATTATATATTGCTCCTTCAGAGTTATTTGTAAATGAAGATCTACTGATTGATACATTACCTCCAATATTTAATATAACACCTGTAGTCTGTGCATAATTATTATTGAATGTTGAGTTTATTATTTGCAAAAATCCATTGTTTGCAATCACTCCACCATCATATACTGCATTATTACTATCAAATATAGAATTAAGTATTGTTAAGTTACCACTACTAAAAATCGCACCACCATAGCTTGTTGCATTACAATCAGCTATAATTACATGATCAAGGGTAAGAGTTCCATTATTACTTATTGCTCCACCTATACCCTTTAGTCCATCATTTACTAGTGCTGATGATGCTTCAGTAGCACCATTTATTAGAGTAATGTTTGTTAATGTTACAGTATATCCTTCACATACAAATATAAACTCATCTCCACCTAAATCTACTGTTAATCCATTTCCATTAATAGTTAGATTATGTACTATCTGTGTAGCATTAACATTTCCCCATACTATTGCTCCAGTGGATTCATATGGTTCCCAAGAAGTATTTGAGTGTAAGTTGACTGTATATTCCTGATCTACTGAACTATTTTTAATTTCATTTATTGCTTCAGTAAATTCATCATAATCTGATACATCATAAGTTGTATCATCTGATGTTGTATCTTCACTTAATACGTCATTATCAAGATCTGTTGATTCGTTTGCAACTAAATCAGTGTCATCTGTAGCACTTAATGCACTTAGACTAATAAGTAAGACTAGACTTATAATAAAGATACTCATCTTTTTATTCATAATTTTCCTCCATAGTTATAAGTATTATTATCATCAACCCTTTTTTTAAGAGAATATGTTTATATTAAAAACAAAATAAGAATAAACACTTAATAGAGTAAATATTTAATAAAAATACCATACTTATGTAT
>JAJQHG010000043.1 GCA_021199865.1 Methanosphaera sp.
ACATATAATACTTCAAATCACTCTTTTTTTAAATTAACTGATAAATATATATTTAAATATATTAATAACCTTATTTTTAGAACTAAGCCTGGTACTATAACTACTAAATAATCCTATTATACTAAAATCTGAAAATATATAAAACTAGTAATAATTTACTCTTTTTTAGGAGCTTATTAAAATAAAGTAGTAGAAAAAAGGATTAAAGTGTTGTTACGTTACATCCATCTTTTTCTACAATAATTGTGTGTTCAGTCTGTGCAACCATTGCATCAGTCTTCTCTTTTAGTGCATTATAAGGATATATTGCACGTGATGTTATTAATGGACGCATTGCCCTGTTAAGGGAATGTGCATCATATCCCTCAAGTAAATGTCTTTTTGCAAATGGGAAATATTTAAAGTTGTTTGCTATATTCTTAAGTAACCTTTTAGCATCAGGTTGTCTTAGAGGCCTATTTTGAATATATGAATAAATGTATGCTTCAGGTACATCATTAACTATTCCCACACCACTAGTAGCAAATGGTTCAACAGCTATATGGTCACCCTCCTTTAGTTGGTAATCATTACCATCAGGATAGTTTGGAATAGATATGCCAGCATGTAAGTCGTTCTTCTCTAAGCTATGACCAGTAAGATTAACTATAGGATTGTATCCTTTTTCCTGCATAGTACTTTGTACCTCATTTCCTATATCATTAAGACTAACACCATCTTTAATTATACTTATAGCATTCTCAAGTGCACTGCGTGAAGCATCCTCAATCTCATATCTTTGCTGTAATTCATCCTCTGTTACTGTAGGATTTCCATTATCAAGACGTCCTGGCATCTTTAGGGGTTTTCCATCCTCATCTACAGGGTCAATATTATCTCCCTCAATAATTACAGTCACAGCAGTATCTGAGATATATCCATCTACCTCTGCTCCAAGATCAATCTTTACAATATCACCATTACATAATACTGTATCATCACCTGGTGGAGAAGTATAATGAGCTGCAATCTGGTTTATTGAAACATTACATGGGAATGATAGACCAGCACCAGTACTCTTAATTTCTGATTCAATCCAGTCAACTAGATCAATTACTTTCATTCCAGCAGTAGCCTTTTTTGCTGCCTGTTTTCTGATCTTAGCAGCAATTTTACCTGCTTTTTCATATTTTTCTAACATTTATATCACTATACTAATTTATCAATATCTATATTTATATCTCTTATCACTATTCCAATAATTTTTTCTAATTACATATAAAGTAATATAAACAAATAAGATCAATATAATATTATTAACAAATTATAGAGGTTATGTTATGGCTTTAGCATTTACTGAAGATCAGATATTTTTATTAATCCTATCCATAATATTTTTAGTTGTTGTAATAGTAGTTGTAGTAGAATGGCGTAAAGTAGCTATTTCTAAAAATAAGGTACTACTAGTAGAAAAACAGGCAGAACTAAAAAAGATTGAATTAGTAGAAAAGGATTTAGAGGCTAAACGTGTTAATGAGTCTCTCACTGATTTATCTAAGGAGGATCAGGAGAGACTACAACAAATCAGAGTTAATACTTCTGAAATTGTTGGTAAAGTTAGCCTATTAAACACAGAAGTTAATGAAAGAGTTGAACAATTAGAGGCTAAAAGTGAACTCTTAAAACTCCAGAAGTTAGCTGATAAACTAGATAAGAAGGAACAGGAAATAGAGAATTCACTAAAAAAATAGTAAGGTGATATTATGGAGTCGGCCACAGTACTAGCAATAATAATACTAGTAATTGCAATAATAATCTTAATTTATTATTACCTTCAATCAACAAACAATCCATACTATCAGGCAGCACATACACAGGCTATGGGTATATCTAACAGAGTTGCTCAGGAAGAATATGTATCAAATATTTCTGATAAAGTAAATGATTGGAGTGGAAAAGTCAAGGATCGTGTACAGGATGATGAATATTTTGAAGAAAATGAATCTAAGTCTGATGCTGTATCCAAGAAGATTAGTCAATTTATTGATGAACAGAGTGAACAATTAATAGATGACTGGGACTTAGTTACCCACTCAGATATTGATGATGTGATCAAGAAGTATGATGCACTAGAAACTGATTTTAATGATTACAAGACTAGTAATGATAAACGTATTGATGAATTAGAAGAGAGTATCACAAACCTAGAGACAAGACTAGATAATATTGATGGTAACATCAATGATAATACTGATGAGGATACCTAAAGGATAATACTCTCATTCATCTTTTTTTTAATTAACTCTCCATATAACCAATAACTTTATATACATCTTTCTATTAATATAATAAATAGCTTCAAATAAGCTATATTTATATAGCGGGGTGGGGTAGTCTGGTGATCCCGCGGGGCTCATAACCCCGAGAGCCCTAGTTCAAATCTAGGTCCCGCTACTACATAAAATATTTTTTTTAAATATGAAAATGTTTTCATAACTTTATTTTATAATAATTATTTTGATAATCACTTTTATCGTGGTAAGCTAAAGTGCAGTTAACGGTGAATAAATTCACTGAGGAAACTCCATCCACTACAATAAAACCATGATGCTCTTAATTGGCATACACTGAGAAGTGTGACACTGTGACAGAAACGATACAAGTATTCTAGGTTACGAAAGATGATACAATTAGGTTGATGAGTCTAGAATAAATTGATGAAACGAACAATCCATGGAGTGCAAAAGTAAATTGCCATAAGGCAGGTATCTTGCTTAGATAAATACTGCAATAAAACATGAGGTGGGTTACTCTTAGGATGCCACGATAAAAATATTACTGAATCCAACTTATTTCAGGATCTAATTACTAATTATAATGATGTTTATTCTTTCTTAAATAGATTTAATACATATTACTTTAACATTTATCTGACCTTATAGTTCTATTTTTATTGAATAATAACATTTTCTTAATAATATACTCTAAAAACTAGTATAT
>JAJQHG010000150.1 GCA_021199865.1 Methanosphaera sp.
ACAATACTCCTATTGGATTATATATAAATATTATAGTTTTATTTGAAAAATAATTTAAGCATGGTTTTATAAATTTAAATATATCTTTAAACTAAAATGATTATAAGGATATTTTTTTAATGGATATTCAATTAGGTATAGAAATAATACTATTTTATTTACTAGTTAAATAATGTTTATAATTTGAATTACACGAAATTAGATCAATTATCCTATTTTCTAATTTATATTGGAGGTACAGGAGAATTTTAGATGGATCAACGTAACTTAGCAAAGAAATTAGCTCCAGTAGCAATCGTGATTGTAGTAATATTACTAGTTTTCGCGGTCAGAGCAGAAACAATCAATATCGGAGGAGTCTCCGACCCATCTCAAAAAGAGTTATATCAAGACGATAGTGGAATGCCATACTTTACAGAGATAGATTCATATTATAACTATCGTTTAACTGAGAATTATTTAGAAACAGGTCATCTTGGTGATACTGTAGTTAATGGAACAGATTGGGATTCATTGTCAACATCACCTAATGGTCGTGAGGCAGATTATCAGCCACTGATCATTATGTTGGCGGCATGGACATATACTTTCCTTAATTCATTTATGGAAGTAAGTCTTACACAGGTTGCTTTCTGGTTAGGTCCAGCAGTAGCATCATTGGCAGTGATACCCGCATTTATAATGGTTAAAAGATCTACTAATAGTACATGTGGGGCTACAGTAGCTGCTTTAATAGTTGGATTGGCGCCAGCATACTTTAGCCACACATATGGTGGATTCTTTGATACAGATATGTTCAACGTATTACTACCATTATTAATCACATTGTTCTTAACGGAGAGTGTGTATGCAAGAAAAACGCCATACAAGGTATTGTATGCAGTAATATCTGCATTATGTCTGGGGTTATTCTCCATGGCATGGAGTGGATACGCATACATGGTACTATTAACATTTGGTGCACTACTATTATACTTACCAGTCAGTTACCTGGTGGATCGTAAAGATGGCAGAGAAATACCAAGTATAATAGAATGGTTAAAGAACAACCCTGTAACTATAACATTAATAGTCTTCTATATAGTATCAGCTATAGTATTAGCTATTACTGTTGGTGGCTCAATGTTTGAGACAATTTCAAGCACACTTGGAATGTCTATAAGTTTACAGAGTGCAACAGCAGGCAGTGCATATCCTAACGTATATGTATCTGTAGGTGAGATGCAAGTACCAGATGTTATTGATATAATAAATGAGAGTGGAGGAGTATTCACTATTCTTTATGCAATAGGTGGTATTGGTATACTAGCCTATGTATTAAGAAAAAAAGCTGTTAACAAATCAAAAGAAACAATTGACACAAAAGCTGTAACAAAAACTGAAGATAAAAAGGTTAGAAGTAAGAGATATACTCCTAAAACCAAAAAGGCTGATGAGTTAAAAGAGGAAGTTCATAAACATAAATTCATACCTGGAAGGTTTGAATATAATCAGGATGAGAAATATAACCAATTATTCATGTTTGTATTACTCTTACTATGGATATGTGGTTTAGCAATAATGCTAACACAGGGTACAAGGTTTATTGAGCAGTTCTCTGTTCCAGTAGCATTGCTTTCTGGTATATTTGTTGGAATAAGTATCAAATATGTGGACTTAAAGACAGAACAGAAATCATATGTAACAATCATAGCATTAGTATTACTGGTCTTAGCTGTTGTAAGCCCATTATATGCAGATCATACAACATCCTCATCATCTGTAGGTAGTACAAATGATGATATGTATAATGCATTAACATGGATAAAAGAGAATACTGCAGAGAATACTGTAATAGCATCCTGGTGGGATTATGGTCACCTCTTTACACAAGTAGCTGATCGTCAAGTAGTATTTGATGGTGGTTCACAGAACAACATGCGTGCGTATTGGATAGGTAATGCACTGCAGACGAGTAATGAGGACTTATCAGCAGGTATTCTAAGAATGCTAGCTAACAGTGGTGAAGAAGCATCTGATACATTAGATTTATACACTAATGATACAGGTACAAGTGTAGCAATACTAAATGAAATTCTACCAATGGATAAGGATACAGCAAGAAGTACTCTTACTGGTACATATGGATTAACAGAACAGGAAGCAAACAGTGTTGTTGACCTAACGCATCCAGATGACACGAAACCAGTAGTTCTTCTATTGTCATCGGATATGCTATCTAAGGCATCATGGTGGTCCTACTTTGGTACATGGGACTTTGAGAATCAAAATGCTACCCATTATACTTACTACTCTGCATTAAGTACTGCTGAAGAAATAAATGGTAAGGCGTTCATATTAGGTGAAGATAATGGTGTTGTAGGTGTAGAATCTGATAATACTAATGATACAAATGGTACAGGTATGACATTTGCATATATTGATCAAACAAAGCTTAACAAGTCAATAAACATGTCAAATCAGACAGATAAGGAGCAATGGGCTTCTGAATTAACTGATGGTACAGGTAGTAGTCTTATTAAGCCACATAAATTAATATATGTGGAGGATAACCAGTTATCAGAGAGAATTGTTAACGAGAATAGTAACATGTCTATAATGGTTATCAAACAGTCTGATGGATCATATTACACCATACTATTTGATTCATACCTTGAAGACTCTGTATTCACAAAGTTATATCTAGAGAGTGGTTATAACACTACGAGATTTAACTTAACACACACTGAGTCGGGTATTAGTGTATGGAATGTGTATGAGTATGCAAATACATCAACTACACAAACCAACACGTCTAACCAGACAACTTAAACCCCCTCTTATTTTTTTTTATTTATAGACTTATTAACCAGAACTATTCTTTCTATTATTGTC
>JAJQHG010000067.1 GCA_021199865.1 Methanosphaera sp.
CCTATTAGAAATAATTTTATAGAAAACAAGCAATACCTAGATAAAACTATGGAAATAACTGTTATAATTATTTTAAATAATAAAATGAAATGTATTTTTAGGGGAGGTTAGGAACGAATATATAAATTCTATATTATAATATATTACTCTTAATATTAATATTGTTCTTTATTTATTCATCAGTTACTACTACTTTGTTCATTTTGTCGCCTTGTCTTATCTCATAGACAACTTCCATTCCATCAATAACTTGACCAAATACGGTGTGTACTCCATCTAAGTGTGGTTGTGGACTATGTGTTATGAAGAATTGGCTACCACCAGTATCTTTACCTGCATGTGCCATTGATAGGGCTCCTGTGCCATGTTTGTGTGGGTTTCCTTCTGTCTCACACTTAATTGTGTATCCTGGTCCACCTGTTCCATCACCATTTGGACATCCACCTTGTATCACAAAGTCAGGTATTACTCTATGGAATGTTAGACCATCATAGAATCCACTGTTTGCTAATTTCTCAAAGTTTTCAACTGTTCCTGGTGCTTCATTTGGGAATAATTCTAGGGTAATATCACCCTTGTCTGTTTTAATAACTGCTTTCTTCATGAATTTCACCTTACTATTTATTATGTATTCTAGTATATTATACTTAAGTAGTATTAATATTACTCCATATATTTCATGTTTCTAAGTATTTTTAGCAATATTTATAGTAAATAGGCTATAAATAGTTAATTAGTGAAGAAAACTTTTATTTAATGTTAATTTTATGAAATATAATTAAACTTTGCTACAATCCATATCCAGCATATATAAATCTATTAAGTAAGCCTTATTCTAGTATAATAATACATAAGAGATTTACTTAGAATAGGTATATGATATGGTATAAGTAGAGTCCTTATTTTTTTCCTATAAGAAATTATTGGAGGTATATATTTGAATACTAATGAAGTTATTGAAACTAATGATGAATATGTAATGAATACTTATGGTAGATATAATCTTGTTATTGACCATGCACATGGATGCATAGTTTATGATATGGAGGGTAATGAATATATTGATATGGTTGCAGGTATAGCAGTTAATAGTATAGGTCATACTCACCAAAAGGTTGCAGAAACTATTAGTAAGCAGTCAAAGAAGCTTATACATATATCTAACCTATATTATAGTCAAGAACAAGCAGTATATGCTAAACACTTAGTTGAACTATCACCACATGACAAGGTATTCTTTGCTAATAGTGGTGCAGAGGCTAATGAGGCAGCAATTAAGCTTGCACGTAAATATACACATAAGGGTGAGATAATCACAATGAAGGATTCCTTCCATGGAAGAACACTTGCAACAATCACAGCAACTGGTCAACCAAAGTATCAGAAAGGCTTTGAACCACTACCAGCAGGATTTAAGCATGTTGAATATAATAATATTGATGCAGTTAAAGAAGCAATAACTGATGAAACAGCAGCAATACTAGTTGAACCTATCCAGGGAGAAAGTGGTGTAAGAGTACCAGATGAGGGCTACCTATCAGATCTTAGGAAGCTATGTGATGAGAAGGGTATCCTATTAATATTTGATGAGGTACAAACAGGTTTCGGTAGAACAGGTAAGTTCTTTGCATCAGAGCTAAGTGGTGTTGTACCTGACATAACAACATCTGCTAAGGCTATTGCTGGAGGTATACCTATGGGAGCAATGCTTGCAAACAAGGAGGTTGCCAATGCATTTACTCCAGGGACTCATGCAACAACCTTTGGTGGAACAGCACTAGCATGTAGTGTAGCAGACACTGTACTAGACATATTTGAAGAAGAAGATCTTGTCACAAAGTCTAGAGATAATGGTAAATACTTCATGGAAAAACTAGAAGCACTAAAAGAGAATCATTCATGTATAGTAGAAGTACGTGGTAGTGGATTAATGGTTGGAATAGAGCTTGACTATGAATGTGGAGATCTAGTAGCTAAAGCACAGGATAAAGGTATACTAATAAATGTAGCTAATGGTAATGTTGTCAGATTTGTTCCACCACTAATTATTACAAAAGAAGAACTAGATAAAGTAGTGGAAGTTATTGATGAAATACTACCATAAACCCAATAAACTCCCCTAAACTATTTTTTATAATACCTATTTTTATGTTGTTATTGCTTCTCTAAAGAATTTAGGTATCAGTTTTCTATACATCTTATTTCTAAGTATTGTCTGTATATTCTTATCTAGAATATATGTGTCACAATGATCATTTTCTGCCCTCATTCCACGACCATATGCCTGCATCAGGGTCATAACAGTCTTATAGGCATACCATTCAGGATCACCATTCTTACGTTCATTTACCTGTTTATCTCCAAGGTAGGGGTAGGGTACTTTATATATTACCTGGAATTGACACTTCTCATATGGAAGATCTACTCCCTCACTCATTGATGGACTAACAAGCACATAATGATTCTTTGAGGTCTCAAACATGTGTAGTATCTCCTCTCTATTCTTTGGTGTATGTGCAAGTATTCTCTGATCCCTTATATGCTCAGTTATATACTTCTGGCATTGATAACTACTTGTATGAATCAATCCCTTCTCATTTCTATGTTTTTGTAGTATCTCATTTAGTATAGGAATAGTCTTGGGAGCTGTATGCCATAATGCTCTCTTGGACATTGGTCCGGCTAGCTTCATATGTATTGGCCTGTACTCCTTTTTAAATGGACTATCACTATGGATGTAGTAAACCTCATCAGGATCTAGTCCTAACCACTTACAGAACATGTTCTTATCCAGTATTGTTGCACTCATAAATAGAACCTTATCAGCATACTGGAACAAGGTTTTATAGGCATATTTATCTACTCTTAGTGGCTTGAATGATACCATGTCTTCACTTGGATCAACAACCCAATTCTCTGGGTCATTCTTAATATTACTTGTTATCTCCTTAATCTTTCGGCGTGTATGTTCTATACGATCTGCCTTTTGCTTGGTAAGGTTATTAACATTTATTGAGTTATATGAATCATATATGGATTCAAGGAATGCTACCCAGTCCTTTAGATCAGTATATGTCTTCATCTGGTGTGGAATAGACTGATTAATATCATTCTCTAATTGCTTATTATATATGTTTAATTCTAGCTTACTCATAATCTTATTTTCAATATTATGAGCCTCATCCAGTACCATAAGTTCTCTTTTCTGGAAGTGTTGCACATAGTTTAGTTCTAGGTATGCATAATCATAGTTTAGTAGGGTTACAGGATCTCTTATAGCTATAGCCTTCTGATTCCAGTAAGGGCATTTCTCGTTTGACTTGAAGGTGAATGGAATACTATAAAATTCATCATGGGGATCCTTTGTTGTATCTTTCTGTTTATTGTTTTCTATCTGTATTCCGAATGGACATGCGAATTCATCATATGATCTCATTGACTGACATGTTCCCTGATCACATGTATTTAGGGATCCACTATCACGACATGAGAAATTATTTCTACCCTTTACCTGTGAGTATCCAAACTCATTTGCATACTGTCTTTGTAACTGTTTTGTCATTGTAAGAATATATGCTGGTTGTAATATTTGAGCTAGTGTTGCAGCTATCACTGATTTACCTGTACCTGTACCTGCTTCTAGTATAACATATTTATGTCCTGATTCAAATGCTTCTAATATTTCTGATATTATTTCTAGTTGATTATTACGTGCACTCTTGAATGGGAAGTTTTCTATTATCTCATCATCTATATCAGGGTGTTGTTCTTGCAGTATTCTTTTTTCATCACTGTTTGGTCTCTCAATATATGAGTTTTGGTTTTCATCTTTTGTGGAGCATACACATCTTGATTGCACCATTCCACATTTTGGGCAGAATATTGAAGTCATAATACTTATATATATGTTATTCATGGTTTTTATTTCTATTCACAATAATCTGATTAATATTTAATAAACTAGTCATGATAGTTAATAATCTATTTTTGATTAAATTATTCATAATTATTAATATTTTATAGTTGTATAGTAAATAATATAATAAAAATTAATTTAAGTTAATAATAAATTTTATTTGATTATACATGTTATTTAATAATGTATAGAGGGATTTTATGACAATAGGTAAGTTATATGGAATAGGTGTGGGTCCAGGAGATCCAGAATTAGTAACATTAAAGGCAGCAAGACTCATTAAAGAGACAGACATAATATTCACACCCCAATCACGTAATGGTAAGCCAAGTGTAGCATTATCCATTGTACAGGGTATTATTGATGAGCGAGAAACTGAGTGTGAAATACTCCAACCAGTATTTCCAATGACTGAGGATAAGGACATACTCCATAAGTCATGGGATGAGGTAACAGATCAGTTATATGATAAGCTTGCTAGTGGAGAGAATGCTGTATTTATTACATTAGGTGATCCAACAGTATTCTCAACATTCTCCTATATCTCCTCAAGATTACAATCTAAGGGTGTAGAAGTAGAACTAGTACCAGGTATAACATCATTCACTGCATGTGCTGCACGTGCAGGTATACAGCTAACAGAACAGGATGATATACTAGCAGTTGTACCACAAGTTGATGATAGACTACCCGAGATTCTACCATATGTAGATACACTTGTTGCAATGAAGACATCAAGACACCTTGATGTATTAGAAGAATGTATAGATAAAGATCCAAGAGAAAAGGAAGTTGTAAGTATACAGAACTGTACAATGCCTGATGAGAATATTGTTGAGGGATTTATAGATAATAAGAGATACTTCTCAACAAGTATAATTAAATTTAAGAAGGATTAATTAATATTATAATTTCTATATATCCCTTTTTTACTATTTATTTTCAATATTTTTTAACTATTTTTCATTATTTTGAGTTATTTTCACTATTAAAGATTATTTTTAGATACATTTTACTTTTTCCTAGTTATATTTTCACTATTTATAGACATATATTCACTGTTTAGTCATTGATATTCTTATAGTGATAATTTATTCTTAGAAGTACTTCTCTAGTTTTTCACATAGATGTTGCCAGCTATACTCACATAGAACTCTTTCCTGTATAGTATATGGGTCTTTCTTTATGTTATCCCAGTTATCTATGGTGTACTGGATAGTTTGACTTATACTATCAGGTTCATGCTCTGTTATTATACCATAACTTGTTTGTTCTATTATGTCAGGGCTTCCACCAACATTTGTTGATATTAGGTAGTTTCCATGGTATGCTGCTTCTAGTGTAGATATCCCGAAGCTCTCACGTTTTGATGAGCATACATATATACTACTATTAGCATAGATTCTTGATAATTCCTCTTTATCTGTTATGTATCCATTTAGTATTATGTTATTCTTCATTTGAGGGCTTTCATTAAAGTAGGTATCCATATATTCTGTGATATCATCCATTACTTTACCTACAAGTACTAGTTTCCATCCATGTAGCTTAACACTCCTTAATGCTTCAAGTAGCATGTCTATAGACTTATTTTTAATCTCTATATTTCCTACATAGAGTATTACTTTATCCTTGTGATCTAGTGGGGTGTTATTGGATATTATTCCATTAGGTAGATATACTAGTTTATCCTCATCTATCAGGTTGCTCTCTAATAATACTTTGTAGTTACGCTTAGTTTCAATACTAATAACATCTATCTTCTTAAATAATTGTTTTACTATCCATCTTCTAATTGATGGTAGGATACCGCTACGTTTAACTAGGAAATCTATGATTTCATTATTAGCATCTAGTTTTAGATATATCCTACCCTTAGGATTATTTTTTTTATAGGTTGATATGTATCCTAGTAGTTTATCATATTTTAGGTGATATAGTTGGAGTATGTCAATATCCTCTTTGTGATCTGTGATGTATTTTTCCACATCTCTTGATTCATCTTGTGTGTTAGTTATAATATCTAGTGATAGGTTCTCACTTTCTAGTTGACTATCCATATAGATGTAGTTATCATTATCATAGGTTGCTATAACTGACTTATATCCATTAATAGAGAGAATATAGGGTATCATTCCAACATCCTTTGTAAGGTTATAGTTATATAAATCTGGAAAAATACAGTAAAATCTCTTCATATCTAATTCCTCATGACTAGTAATAGTTATCTACTTATCATATAGCTCTATGTAAAAATTGCTAATATGATCCATATATATTTCATTTATATTAATTAAATTAATTATATATAAGTATTAGTAAACAATTTATTTCTAGGAGGTTTTTATTATCACAGATAATGTATCAATTATTCTTTTAAACTGGAACGGGTATAATGATACAATTGAGTGTCTTGAATCACTATCTATGGTCACATATCATAATATTAGTATATATGTTGTTGATAATGATTCAAGTGATGACTCAATAGATAAACTAGAACAATACCTTGAACATAGTAATTATAGTTATTTTCATACAAGAAGAGCTGATCTTAATCACATGTTAGAGCCAAGAGATGTTTACTTATTATTAAATGATGAGAATAGTGGCTTTGCTGGTGGAAATAATGTTGCACTAGAATATATAATTAATTATGCTCAAACAGACTATATATTATTATTAAATAATGATACAATAGTAGAACCAGATTTTATTGAACAATTAAAAAGAAAGTTCCTAGAATACCCTGATACTGGCTTTGTAGGTATAAGACACTACTACTATGATGATAGAACATCTCTACAAACTATTGGTGGAGGGCTAGTTGACTCAACCCATGGAGAGGCAATGGCATTACATGAGTTGGATAGAGGAGAGTTTGACTTTATTACAGGTTCATGTATATTCATGAGCCTAGATGTCCTAAAGACGGTGGGAGTCCTTAGTGAGGACTACTTTCTCTACTGGGAGGATGTTGACTACTCAAAGCGTGCAATAGATGCAGGCTATAAGCTTAGAGTAGCAGATCAGGGGTGTATTTATCATAAAGAGGGAGCATCCCTAAAGTCTGCAAATCGTTATTATTATCATACACGTAACAGGATAAGGTATATGAAGAAATTCTATGGTGGATCTAAGTACTATAAGTTTTTAATATATATAATAGGATATGTATTTGCTGATATACACTTTAGTGATGGCTTCAAAGAGATATATACAGCAAGAATATGTGGCTTAATTGATGGATTATTTAGAAGTAATAAAACAACCAGGTAGGTATAATTAAATTATTATAAAGAGGTAAGTATATGAGTAAGAAGAAGTTGAAGATAGCAGTATTTCATAATCTACCATCAGGTGGAGCAAAAAGATCACTCTACACCTATATTGACTATTTAACATCCCATGGACATATTGTTGACGTGTTTATACCACAAACAGCTAATGAGGACTACCTACCATTAGAACCAATAGCAAGTAACATAGTTGAATATGAGGTTAAGCCTAGCTTTATTAGGGAGAGAATCTACTCCCTATTTAGTTATGTTCCAGCAATAATTAGGAGGGTATCACTAAATAATCTCTATAATACCCATAAGAAGATTGCAGAGGATATTAACTCACTAGACTATGATATAGTATATGTAGAACAGGATCAATATACAATGACTCCAATAATATTAAAGTATCTAGAGAAGCCTACAGCATACTATTGTCAGCAACCAATACGTAAGGATGAAATTCTTGATGTAGTAAATAGTCAGAAGGAGCGTATAGGATTCTTTAATAAGCCTATTATTAAGCCACTTGCTGACTACATGATTAACTATATAGAGACTAATGCATATGAGAGAGACTATGAGTTTGCACAGAATGCAACAAACTTACTAGCAAATTCCTACTTTAGCCATGAAAATATTCTACGACAATATGGAAAGAATGCATATGTCTCCTATATAGGAGTTGACACAAAGATATTTAAGCCATTAAACCTGGAGCGTGACAACTTTGTATTAAGTGTAGGTACATGTATTCCACCAAAGGGTTATGACTTCCTGATAAAGTCTATTGCACATATTAAGAAGGAGAAACGTCCAGAACTAGTGGTTGTAGGAAACAGTAGTGATGAGGGATGGGTAGAATTCCTAAAAGAATTAGCAGATAAGAAGGATGTAAAGCTTGATATTCTAACACAGATCTCTGATGATGATCTACTAAGACTATATAATACAGCAAAGCTTGTTGTATATGCACCATACCTTGAACCATTTGGATATGTTCCATTAGAGGCAATGGCATGTGGTACACCAGTAGTTGGAGTAAAAGAGGGTGGAATAAAGGAGAGTGTACGACATAACTATACAGGACTATTAACACAACGAGATGAGAAAGACTTTGCACGTGCAATAGTACGTATGTTTGAGGATCAGAAGCTATGGGATGAATGTTCACAGAATGGAATAAAATATGTTAACTCCTTCTGGACACTTGATAAGGCAGGAGAACGCTTACTTAATCACTTGTATAGAATTATTGATAAGGAAGATGAAAATGAGTAAACCATTAGTATCCATAATACTACTAAACTGGAATGGCTATGAGGATACACTAGAAGCACTAGAATCATTATACCAGATAAACTATCCAAACTATAATGTAATAGTAGTAGATAATCACTCAACAAATGATTCAATAAAAATCATAGAAGAATATGCTAAGGGTGATAGATGTGTTGAAAGCCAGTATACAAAGTATACTGATAATAAGCCAATAACATATACTCATCTCTATGAGGATCAACTAGATAGAGAAGTAGATAATACTTCTACTAGTGATTCAAAGAAATTACTATTAATAGAGAACTATGAGAACTATGGATTTGCTAGGGGAAATAATATTGCAATGGATTATACATTAAAGTATGATAACCCTGACTATGTGTTACTACTAAATAATGATACAATAGTAGATCCAGACTTTCTATCTAGAATGATTGATGTGGCTCTAAGTGATCCTAGTATAGGAATTATTGGACCAAAATTCTATTACTATGATTATGATGGAAGTCATGATACAATATGGTGTATTGGTAGTGTGGTTGACTTAGAACATTATCCTGGACATCATAGTATAATGGATGAGGATGGCTATGACTTGGATGCACCTGTAATTGAGTGTGACTGGGTATCTGGTGCAGGACTACTAATAAAATCTGAGGCAATTCCTGAAGACTATCTTGATACAAGCTTCTTTTTTGGTTGTGAGGATGTAGACTTAGCACTAAAAGTTAGAAATGAAGGATATCATGTTGTAACTGTAACTGACTCTATTATATGGCATAAAGTTGGTATGAGCCGTCATAAAAGCTCAACATTTAAAACTGAACGTAATCATATTAATACTAATCTCCAGTTTATACATAAGCACGTGGATCATTACTACCTAAAATTACCACGCTATATTTGCCAGATAACTAAGTTATATCTTGGGGCTATAATCAATAAACTATGATCTAACCTTCTTTACCTCTTTTTAGACTTCTATGTTCTTAACACTAATTTACTAGTTATTAAATAGAACATATTGTTATTACTTTTTATTATAAATTTATTATTTTCCTATAATTTTAAATATTATTCAACATAATATTATAATAAATAGAATGTATAAAAATTAAACATTTTTCATTAAGTTATAAGGAGTTGTTATTATTAAGCGATTGCTAATAGTAGTACTCATGATAACATTATTAATGGGTATTACAACAGTATCTGCAAATGAAGTTAATCAATCAGATAATGAATTAATAGAACAAGCAGATACTCATAGTGCTGATGCAGTTATCACAAATACAGAGAATAACTCTTCAGTAAAAAAAGATAGTGACACAGAAAATAATTCAAATTCAGATAACACAACAACAAACACTAATGAGTCAACAGATACTACAGAGTCAACAAGCACAGAATCAATAAGCACAGAATCAACAAGTACAGAATCAACAAGTGATGATAAACAAGTAAAAGAAGCATCCAAGAAACAAGCAGAGATGACTATTAGTAACAAGACAATACTATACGGAGAAGAAGCATTACTAACAGTAACAGTTGTTGATAAGGATACAAGAGAATATGTTGATGGAGGACAAGTAGCCTTTAAAGTTAATGGTGTAACAGTCGGATATGCTACATTATCAAATGGTAAAGCTTACTATACATATAACTCATCAACAAATTCTGCAAAGACATATACACTATCAGCAACATATGGTGGAAACAGTGAATATGATAGTACAAAGTCAAAGAGTAACTCTAGCCTAGTCATAGAAAAACATAGTGTATCAATGACTGTAAGTAATAAAACAGTATATAAAAACAATGAGGTTCAACTAGTAATCACAGTAGTAGATAAGAATACAGGTAAATATGTTACTGGTGGAAATGTAGCCTTCAAAATAAATGGTAAAACAATAGGATACTCTAATGTAACTAATGGTAAAGCCTACTACACATATAATACATCAGGCTTATCTGTAAGAACTTATAGTCTCTCAGGCTCTTATAGTGGAAGTAATGCAGTAGAAAGTACTAAGGTTAATGGAAGCACACTAAAAGTCGAGTCTCGTCCAGTATCAATATCAGTATCAAACAAGACAATAAAAAAGGGTCAAAAAGTACAACTAGTTGTAACAGTTGTTGATAAATTAACTGGAAACTATGCAAATAAGGGTACAGTAGTATTCAAGGTCAATGGTGTAACAGTAGGAAAGGCAACACTCAGTCATGGTAAAGCATACTTCACATATGATTCAAGTACACTGCAAGCAAAGAGTTATACACTAAGTGCAACCTACACTGGAAGTAACACTTATTCTTCAATAAGGAGTACTAACAGTACACTAAAGGTAACACAAAACTATACATTCACATATGCCCAGATAAAAGAGGCAGCAGTATACCTAAGAAATCATTATGAAGCAAATGATATAATAACAGAAGTACCAATAGGATCTACTACAATAGGAGTAGAGGACTTCCTACCAATAATGATAAAGATGGCAAAACTAGTAAATAGTGGAAAGTCATCAGAAAGTGTAGAATATATTGATTATGAACCAATAGATTCACAAGTTGACACAATATCTACACAGACCTTAACAACATCGGACTTATTAAAGATAGGTAACAGAGTCATAGCATTCTATGAGGAAAATAATAGACCATCACGATACTCAACATATGGTGATGAAAAGATTGGATACTATAACCTTGTATACTGTTATACTAAGCTAATAGATGTATCAACATCAGAATATCTGCCAGAAACATGTAAGGTATATAGTTGGAGTAGTATACATCCAACAGACTCAACAAGTAGAGTAATCTATATAACTAGTGATAATATATATAACACTCAAAGAGATACAGCCTTCATGAATGAGATAAAAGAAGTACTAGAATCTAAGGGATACACTGTATACATAATGGATATAGGACCAAATGCACATAATGAACTAATATGGGAGGGATCCCTACCAGATAACGCGGTACAACTATCAATATTTGGTGGAGCAGATGCTGGTGTAATATATGATGTATGTACAAGAAGCTTCATGAGAGCAAAGGCTAACAGACTAGTCTTCTTTGTATACTATCCAACAGCAACAGACATAACTGGTCTTGAATGGCTAGGACGTGCACATGATGATAATTATAGTTCAAGTGACTTCACAGGAATAGCATATCCTGATGAATACCTATATGAACATGGATATGACTATATATATTCATCTAGTGCAACAGCAATAGCTAATGCATTAATAGAATATATTAGTTAATAACCCCCATAAATTCTTTTTTTTAACTAACACTACTAATAATAATATAAAAGAAATAGTTGGTGGTGAAATTATTTTAATACAGACTCAACAGTATCATTAAATGCTTCAACCATATTCTTATATTGATATTTCTCATCAATAATACTTCGAGACTTCTTTTGCATATTCTTTAGAAGCACTCTATCTGTGACCATACTCTTCATAGCACTATATATAGCACTACTGTCACGTTCATCTACAAGATATCCATTACCATCAATCATGTCATAGGCTGCACCTACACTTGTAGTTGCAATTATAGCATTAGAAAAATACATTGCCTCATTAAGTACAAATACCCATGGATCACCCATATCCTCTGTTATTGATGGTATAACTGTAATATCACTTCTTTGATAATAACTTTTTAGTTTATCATTACTTATTTTACCAGTAAACACTATGTTACTAATATTCTCCTCACGGACATATGCTTCTAATTTTTCTCTTTGACTACCTGTACCAATAATTGTTAGCTCAACATTATCCACATCTATCTGCAGTCTTTTAAAGGCTTCTAATAGATATATTACTCCTTTTCTTGGTATGAGTCGTCCTACATATAATATTCTATGTATACCATCATATTCTTTGGGTAGGTTTTCACCCGTAATATTACTTACATTTGGCATAATATGGATCTTATTAGTAGAGACTCCTAACTTTTTCTGGAAATACTCTTTATGTATACTTCCAGGTACTACTATTGCACTACTACTTCTTGTTATATGTCCAATTACCCAGTGTAATAGTTTATCCTTCAGACTCTCAGTCTTATTCCAGTCCCAGTCCTCTCTCCATATAATGAATGGCTTATGTCTAAGATGTACAATTACATGGAATATTATGGTCTCTACTAACTCTTGTGGTGAATCCCAGCTTCCACCAACAGCTACATCATAATCTCCACGAATATAACCTATTAATCCATTTGCAAAGCCATGACTATTATCTAGTATATGATAGTTAACATCCCTTAGTTGATTAATAATATTATTAGAGCTAGTATTATAGATATCCTCTATTACATCCATATGTGTAAATACTAGTTCTAAGTCATATACTTGGCTTAACTTTTTAAAGAAGGGTATTCTATACCACATAGCAGTATTATGGGTAAACAATAATTTCCTCTTAGACTGTTGTGTTATTTGTTGCATTACTATTATCCCCATAATTCACACGCTTATAGATTTGACTGTCCCCATTATCATAGATTTTACTTGAATCATTTGTTGCCTCAGTAGTATCAATATATTGACCATTACCATAGAGGAATGTGTCATGTCCAATATTATAGGATCGCATAAACAGATAACTGCCAGGATCAATCTCCGACATGTTCGCCGGATTCGTTGTGCGTATATCATTTAACCAGTAAAGTAGTATGTTACTGAATGCATCAGAGTATACAACTTCCTCCTTATTATTCACATAGTAGTTATCAAACCATGCTTCTCCAGCATACTCTCCATTACTAAAGATTGGTGCATCTATACTATTATCTAGTGGTAGGGTTGAGCTTTGTCCTACAGCTAAGTCAATAAGTCCAGTGTTTAATATGAAGAAGCCTACTAGGAATACTCCTATAACCTTCATGGTTATTGATACAATAGATTTAATACTAAGATTAGTTACTAGTTGTAGTAATGAGTTACTAATATAATATATTCCTATTATACAGAATGGTGCTAGTACAACAAATGTTACCTCATATATTCTCTGTAGACTTAGTTGTGCACGGAATGCTGGTATAAATATTCCACATGCGAGTATAATCATATTAAATATAGCAAATATATTATACTCCTTTGTAAAGTGGAAGTGTCTTGTACGTATAATGTTCATCACAAATCCAACAATAATGAAGTATACTGATAATAGTATTACACGTTGAGCATTAATACTTACAATATTCATGTACCTAAATGGCCACCAGATATGTAGTATTACTAATACTGTTATTAGAATTACTAATGCCTGTTTACGTTTAAGGCTCATACTCTCAAGTTTCTCTAGGGTATTCTTAAGCTTTGGATGAGCCTTCACTTCATCAGGATTCACATCAACAGATATTCTCTTAAATATGGTGTATGCTACTATAATTACTATTAATAGTACTCCAAGAGTTGCTAGTATTAGCATTGGATTAACAGATTCAAGCTGAGTAACACTACTAGTAACAATTCCTAACGCATCAAATAGTGATGCTATAGGTTTACTATCAGCAGTTAATGAGTAGTATACCACAATGAAGCCTATAAAGAATAGGGATAATGGCAGACTAATTGTCTGATCATCCACACTAAAATATTTACCAAAGTACTTCTTCTTAAATCCAAGCTTTAATAGTATTGTATTAATAATATTACCAAAACGACTACTTAGCAGTGTTATAGTGATAATTGTTGCTAGTAACATGAACATGAATAGATATGTTAGACTATAATGTGATACAATTAATCCTACACCAAATAATAGGTAGAGTATCTTACGCTTACTTTGGGGTATTTGTCTATCTATCATGAGCCATACTAGTAGTACTAGGAATATCTCTGCTATCTGTTGACGGGCCATCTGCACCATCCAACCATAACTAAAACCATTATATGCTATGAAGAAGAATGCTGCAAAGAATGCTATCTTACTACCTGTATGCTTATCAAATATCTTATATAATCCCATACTAATTAATGAGAACAGGAATGGGTAGATAAACTTGAATACCCATGTAAGTGTCATTCCTGATAGCTTTGTATATATTGGTGCATACATTGTAACACTAAGCATAGCATTATATGCATGTGGCCATGTATAATCCCATATACCATTATTAATCACATATGTAGCAAACTGGTACTCAAAGAAGATATCATATCCCCATATATGGTTAGATATCAATACACTATAGTAGAGTATGGATATAGCTATACTAAATATTGCAAAATGATAATACTCCTTTTTTAGGTAGCCACAAGCCATTAATAGAATCATTAAACTAATAATTATTAGTAATGAGATCTGTATAGCATTATTACCATAGTACTGGAATACATATGCACCAATAATAGCAATTAATGGTAGTATACATATACATAGGAACTGATTTGATGTTAATAATTCAAATGATAGCTTAGAACTACTATCATAATAATAATCTCTATCCTTGAGGTATGCAACTACTAGTAGAGCCATATTATAGATAGTTAGTGTCACTAGTAGGGGTATATTCTCTATAGGTGTAGTTATACCAATTAATGGATAAACCTGATTCATAAACAAGCCTATAAGTATAACCGAGATTATACTTAGACCTACACTCAGAAGTGTTGTGAAAGTATTTCCAAGATCATGAAGCTTCAATACTCTAAGTATTATTATTCCAGGAATAAATCCTAGGTATAATAATGTGATAATATCATTAAATACTGCTACATGTATACCACTATCAGATAATAATCCAACAACCCACATTAATACTTGTAGGAGAATTATTACGGATGCAAACTCCTTGAACTTCCAGTCATTTAATGTAAATATGTTTCTAACTTTCATAGTCCTTAATTCCTCTCTATGAGTTTATTATAAC
>JAJQHG010000044.1:0-1626 GCA_021199865.1 Methanosphaera sp.
GTATAAACCCTGATATTAGTAAATATTATAACTACCTAATACAATAGATATAAGAATAAAGGAAGGTGATAAGTATGACAAACAAGAAAGTTGAAATACTAGAAATAAATGACATAAAACAACTAAGTAACCAATACTTTACAAGGGAGACAAACCACTACCTAAAGTGTGTATTATTCCAGCTAAGACTAGTATTTCGCCACAACAAGGAAAACCTAGACCAACTAATAGAACTCTATGACTACCTAGAAAGCATACTAAACAATGAATTCATAGTAGACACAGAAGAATTACAAATACTAATCTATCACCTAACAGACATAATCCTAAACCTAGATGACATAAACATCCATGGAGGCCTACTACTAACCGAGGCAACCACATCCCTAATAAAAGCATTATACAAAGAATATGAAGACATATTACTACACGAGAAAATATCCTATGACTCAGAGGAATGGACACAATGTCTCCAGAGACAAATACAAGAACGTAACTCAGAATTCAACGTACTAACAGAAGCACTCCAAAAAGATGATATTGATGAGATAAAAGAAGATATTAAGGAGTTACTCAAAAACAATTACCAACTAGAATACCAATCATACAAAGCACGACGAAACCTGGAATAAGAAACACATCAACTCCAAAAATAAATATTTTTAATACTATTTTTTTAAATATTTATTTTAATTACAAGATAATTGTAATAAATATACTTTTTTTCACTGATTATTAAGATAATGGATTACATGGATTAATGTATTAAAATCTCTTATAACACAAATTATACATATAGAATACACTTATTGATATCTCATATTTAATCTATTAGAATATTAATATATGAATTTTATACTTCTTTTATCTAAAAATATAAGTTTATATCATATAATTTACATAGGAATTATTATTGATAAAAAGATAAAGGAGGTGTAACTATGGAGAGAAATACTAAAATAGTTATAGCTGTTGTAGTAGTTATTATCCTGGTTTTTGGTTCTTATATTGGATATTCTGCTTATGCTGATAATAAGGATAAGGAGGAGTTTAATAATACTATTAAGATGGCTAGTGACTTAGAGAATACTACTGACCAGAATGTTGTTGATTTTATGGAGAATGGTTCTGCTAGTACAGAGAGTGCAATTGTTTTATACAATTCCATTATTGATAATTGTACACAAGAAATGAATAATCTTAGTTACTTTAAGAATAATACTCGTAATGATACATATTCAGAGTATTTAGATCTTGAGGTTAAGAGGCTTGAAAATGAGATTGAGATGTATAATTATCAGATTAAGATAGCTGAGGCATATAGGGATTATCAGAATGGTGACATGTCTTATTCTGAGTGTTTAAGAATTGCTGATGATTCTGCAGATGAGAAGGAAATTCTTTCTGATACTGTTGGTGATTATAAGCAGGATGCTATTGATCTTTTAAAGGAACATCCTGATCTTAACCAGACACTTGTTAATCTGGGTATAGATGAGGACTTTAATGAAAATGAGATGAATGGTACTGGTAATAGTGGAGACTTTTACTTATATTAACATCTTTGGGGGGGGGGGGGGGGGGATTTGATGTTGATTAATATATTTGCTATTAAATATTTTTTGT
>JAJQHG010000044.1:1636-2814 GCA_021199865.1 Methanosphaera sp.
ATTGGACTCTTTTACAAAAATTAACATCTATCGCCCCCCCCTACTTTTTTTAAATAATTTACTTAAAATAATTAGAATTACATAGATAGTACTAGTGATTTTAATGAATATTCTAGTTATAGGTTCTGGAGCTATTGGTATAGCACTTGGCACATCCCTCATATCAGAGGGTGCAAATGTATCTTTTTATGCAACTAAAAACACGGCAAAATCTATGAGTAATGGTATAAGAAGAACAGGTATATTTAAACACATATCAGTTAATAGTAGTGATTATACTGTATTTACTAGTTATATGGATATTCCTAGAGGATTTTATGATTACATATTTATATGTACTAAGACCATTATTAATGAGGAAGTCAGTAAAAAGCTTTATGAAAATAGGGATATACTTAAAGAGGATACTAAGATCATTATATTCCAGAATGGTTATGGTAATGATGAAGCCTACCTAAAGTATTTCTCAAAAGATAGAGTATATTGTGCTAGGGTTATCACAGGCTTTAAGAGAGTTGAGCCTAATATTAGCCAGATAACTGTTCATACTGCACCAATATTACTTGGTTCACTACAAGGAAAAGATCCTAGTGTATTACAACCAGTAGCAGATATGATTAATAACTCTGGTATACCCTCAGATACTACACGTGAATTACCAAAGTATCTATGGGCTAAGATGCTCTATAACTGTACACTTAATCCTCTTGGTGCAATACTTAATGTTAAATATGGGAAGCTAACAGAGAATCAATATACTATTGAAATAATGGATAAATTAATTGATGAAATATTTAATGTTATAACTACTGCTGGTTTTAGTGTTGATTGGAGTAGTGCTGATGAATATAGGGATGAATTCTACTCTAAACTAGTTCCCGATACATATGAACATGTCTCATCAACACTACAAGACATACAAAAGAAGCATAATACAGAGATTGACTCATTAAATGGTAAAGTAATCAGTATTGGTGAGGAATATAATGTTGATGTAACTACTAATAAGATAATATATGACATGATTAAGGCAATAGAATCACAGTTCTAACATAAATAGTATAAGTATAACTAGAACTTACATGATTTTATAGTTTTATCAATTAGAATAATAATAATAATAATAATAATAATATAATAATCCAATATGTCTAATATCTAAAAATATAACTTTATAT
>JAJQHG010000072.1 GCA_021199865.1 Methanosphaera sp.
GAATAATATATACTGGTTTTTATTAGAAATAAACTAATATTATTCTACTTATTTTTCATAATTTTTAATATTATTTTTTTATTTTTGTATCCTATAAGATAAGTTAACTAAGATATTAAAATTGTAAATAAAAACAGAAACATATTTGTAATATAACATATAAAGAGTAATTAAATTTAATGTGATAATATGACAGTTAAAGAAGTATGTGCTGGTAAACTAGTAGATCGAAAATCTAAGTTTTATGCACATTTATATCATGTGGATAATATAGATGCTGATGTTCTAGAGGTACAAAAGATTCATAATAAAAAGTATAAAAAGGCTGCTCATCATTGCTATGCAGTACTATGTAATAATCAGGAAGATTCACGTAATGATGGTGAAGTAGGTTCTCCTGGTCGAGTACTACTAGAATTATTACATGAATATAATCTTGATGGTTATATGATTATGATTTCACGTAAATTTGGTGGTATAAAACTAGGACAGGGTGGTGTTGCAAGAGCATTTAGAAATACTGGGCGTGGTGTCATAGACTCTTATCTTAAAAGTCTTGAAGAATAATTTTTAATCTATTTTATAAAAAAAGTGTAGAAGGAGTTTAATAGTAGTAATAATAGTCATCATCTTCATCTATATTTTCATTACTTCTATACTCATTTTCCTGTCTTCTTCTATTATTCCTATTTTTATTGTTGTATTGATTGTTTTGGTCGTACTGTTTATTTCTTGGTCTATAATTGTTTCTATTATCTTGGTATTGGTAATCATCATAGACATCCTCTTCAGGATATCCATAGTTATCCTCATAGTATTCTTCTTGGTTGAAATATTGTTGTTGTGGTCTGTTTGTATTAAATTTTTCATAGTGATATTGTTGTTGATTATCAGGTTCTATGTATCTAGGTGCAGTTGTCTGTGTTGTTTTTCTTTTCTTATTTGATTCTTCGGGTACTGTTAAGATAGTGTATAATATTGCTAGAATAATTGCAATATTTACATATTCCCTAAGAGAACTAAATAATTGATATAACATTGATGCAATGGATACACTATCAGCATAACCTATGATTAACTCAAAGACTCCGACAATTATTAATATAACACCATGCTTTGATTCAATATTATCTGTAATTAATGGGTATAGACCCATAAGAATTAATGCAATTCCTATATTTCTAAATAGTGTCCAGTTAGTAATGGATTCTAATGATAAGAATATGTCATATGATATTATGCTAGTAACACTTAAGAAGTGAATTACTTCTATGATTAATATTACAACTAATGGGAATAGGAATAGTATTCTTGAGGTAATATGTGATTCATAGTTAGTATTACTACTCTTTGTTGTAGTCTTTGGAGCATGATGAGTATTCATGTTTCTATTAGTATGAGTATCAAAATGTCTTGTCTCTAGTGTTCTGGTGTCATTGTTTCTTGTATTATCCATCTCATTAATTTTATCCTGTACAGGATCTTTCAGGTATCTTTTCAGTATCTCAGCAGCAATTGATGAAACTACTGATCCAATGATTGTACCACTAATTCCCATAACTGATGTTAACACGGCAACAATTCCTGAAATTAATCCTAATATTAAAATATCCGTCATTTGTGAATCGGCCATTCAATCACTCCTTTTAACATTTATTTAAACTTTATATATCTAAATTATTACATATGTAATTTATTATAAATAGTATAGTTTCTTAAACTCATAGATTGAGCTTAATATTAATATTTATATGAAATATTATTTAAAATAAGAGCGAGTATGATAAGTATTAATTTAAAACAAGTATTTTTTAGCACTTTAAATAATTTTTTTTTTAAAAGTGCAGGAGATGGGATTCGAACCCACGTAGGCCTACGCCAGAGGATCTTAAGTCCACCCCCTTTGGCCAGCTCGGGCACCCCTGCATATGAAAAATAGATAAAATATTAATTTTTTTATAATTTATAGTAAAATAAGCCTTAGGGGGGAATTGAACCCTCGACCTATGCCTTACCAAGGCATCGCTCTACCCCTGAGCCACTAAGGCATTAAAGAATTAGTTTTTTTTAAAAGTGCAGGAGATGGGATTCGAACCCACGTAGGCCTACGCCAGAGGATCTTAAGTCCACCCCCTTTGGCCAGCTCGGGCACCCCTGCATATATAATTATTCTGATGTTTCTCGAACATCATAACAATATAAAGTTTATATATCTTTATATTTATAGTTTATGGTTCATATTAAAACTTAATGATATTATATTTTCATGATACTATCATCTTCTAGGGAATTATTATAATTACTATTTGTTAACAGCTTTTTTTCCATATGGATAGTTCCAAATTCATCATTAGTCTTCATAGTAATAATATAATTATGATTTAACCAGAAGGGTAGTGCACCATAACTATCCTTTTGTGTATGTAGATATATCTGTTTATAATTAGAATTATTAGAAAATTCCTCAATGTAGTTAACAAGTTTAGATCCAATCTTATTATGTCTATAATCACTTCTTACAAATACTCTGTATATAGTTGCAGTATCCTCCATTGTATATGTTCTATTGGGTATATCATAGTTTTTATCATATCCTCTAATTCCTGCACTACCAACAATTTCATCTATATCTGTATCTATTGCAATAAAGAATGTGTTACGTTCTGGGTTAATATAATATTTTTCTAGTTTCATAACATCATAATGATATTCAGGTACATATTCTAGGTTATAACATTTATTTATCATGTCAAGTAAGAATTCTTTAACATTATATTGTTCTATATCAGTACT
>JAJQHG010000082.1 GCA_021199865.1 Methanosphaera sp.
ATTAATAATGTTGTAGAAAAAACACAGAAGATCAGGAAGTTAGATCTAACAAAAAAGCCATCTATTAGAGCAACAGTTGACTGGGTAATGTCACTTATAGCATTAGGTGAAATTCCACCAACAAGAGAAGCTATGGAAAATACTTTAAATGTTATTGCAAAAAATGAGGATGATAAAGAGCGTATAATTAATGAAGTTTTAAATAAACTCTAAACTCCACTATTTTTTATATTAATTACATACTATATCAATTACTTCAGTGATGTGGGATATCACATAATCACTATTATCCTTTAAATAATCAGGTATTTTCTCTTTTTGTTCTAGTGTCAATATACCCGTATCTGCCTGTTGTAATGCTAGCTCATCATTAGTTTGGTTTCCAACCATATACACATAGAATCCCTTATCTTGTAGATTAGATACTATTTGGGCTTTTCTATTCTTATTTGATGTATCATATACATTATTATTATCTATATCTAGTATGTTAGCTATTTTTGTTAATGAGGGTAAATTATCTCCACTAGCAATATAAATATGGAATTCTTCTTCTTTGAGTTTCTGGATAACTGTTTTTACTCCATCAAAGAACATGCCTCCAGCAGTATATACATAATCAATACAATTATTTTCTAAGTCAACTATCAATGCTGAACCACTACATATCTCAATATCATATTTATTTATTAATTCATAAGCAGTCATTTTAATATCATTGATAGTTGATTTATCATTATTTAATGCATTTATTACCTCATTTTTTGTAACACTTTTATTAGAATAACTAATCTCAAAACATTCAGGATTATCTTTTAAGTATTGGTGTATAGTAGAATTAGTTTTTATGAGTTTTCCTGTTGGAGTCTGAAATACTATTATTACTTTATTTATGTTTTGATTGACTATATCTATAGTATTAGTATCATAAGAATAAGTTTTATCATACATATTAAGTAAAACAGTTACACGCCTAAGAATAGTACCAGCATTATCAAAAACTATTGCTTTCATAAGGGCAACTCCAAAATAATCTGTAAGTAAAAAAATTTTCTAGAAAAAAGAAAAAGGAGATTATAATTTTGATGCATTACTACCTTCAGTATAGAATACATTATCATAGATAAATACTTTCTCTGGACATATTCTCTCACAACGTAGACATGCACTACCATTACAGTAATCAGAACGAATATGTACGGTATTGTCATCATCCATTGTTAGAGCATCCTCTGGACATTCATTTACACATTTTTGACAACCTATACAGTCATCAAATTTAGTTTCAAGCATTGTACCTACTTCTTCAATGATTGATAAACCATTTTCTCCAAGATCAGGAATATCACTTTCAAAGAGTTTATGTACTTCTGGATCTTCCTCAGTCTCAGGTAGGTTACCATAGCCATAGGTTTCTAACCATTCATCATACTTCCATAAGGGCATGTTTTGTTCACATACAGCAAGCTCTAAACCATATATTTGCTCAAACACGTGACTTGTTGCTAGAGTAATATGGTTTCCTCTCATACTATCAGCAATTTCCTGTAATTCATCAAGTAAATCAGGATTCTCAACAATATCTCTAGCCATAGATAATGAAGTATTACCTATCTGGTAAATATCCCATGAACATGCTGGTATCTGACCAACAGTTAATGATTTAACTGCATCAACATAGAAACCAGATGCACCAGCCATGTACACAGCATCAATATCCTCTAAGTCGATTTCTGCTTCAACACATAAAGTGATATGTGCAGCTCTAAATGCACCTAATGCTTTACCGATCTCTGTTAAATCATTCTCAGATAAATATACTCCATCCTGTAGGTTAATCTTGTTATTTGGAGTCTTAATATCTGGAATAGAAATTACATTTAACTCAGTACCTAAAGAATATGAAGAAATTACACCTGTACCTGTAATACCTTTAGCTGGAGTATCAACTGTACGTGCCTCTTTAACTGATCCATCATGAACATCAACTAAGTCACATTCATCTACTTTAAGATCATTATTTAATACCTTATTTCTCCAGTCCATACCCTCAGCAGATACATCACTTATTGCACCAGGAGATGCTAACATACCACATTCAACAGCTTGACCTTCCATAGCAGGACCTGCCGCTGCAGAACATGAATATATTTCTCCATCAATTACTAGTGCAATCTCTGCATTTGTACCAAAATCTGATACTAAATATATTCCCTCTTTATTTATTACATCAGATTTTACAAGCATTGCTAGTGCATCTGCTCCAATCTCGTGTTTAATTGCTGGTGGTATATATACATCTGCATCAGGATTAATATCAAGACCAATATCTCCTGGTTTTAGTATTTGTGAGTTTCTCTTTGGTGGTGTAACATTCATTCTCTCTACTGCGTTTGTTCCCCAGAAAGCAAGATCCCTAATTTCTATATCTTGAAACAGGGATAATTGAATAGGATTTCCACATACACTAAAACGTGTAATTTTACTTTTATCTACACCTAACTGATCAACTACCTTATTTACTGCTTCCATTATAAGTTTATGTGCTGCATCTCTACCTACATTAACAGCAAAATTCAAATGATCCATTACATTTGCACCAGGTATAGGGTGTCTTAGCGTAACTGTAGTAGAAATAGTACTATTATCTTCTACATTAATAGCTTGAGCTCTAATACCACTAGTTCCTATATCCATTGCTATAGCATATTCATCTGCCATAATATTCCTCCTTATCAAAACAAGATTTATTCATATATAGTTAACTTATCATAACAACTGTTA
>JAJQHG010000089.1 GCA_021199865.1 Methanosphaera sp.
GATATATACACAGAAAACTCATTAATTGCAAGAAGAATAATTCATGTAGTTAAGAATGGATGTCACACAATAAATATTGATGATACTAAAAAATTAACAGGATACAATAGTGATGAATTTATAAGTTATGACTCATTCTCAGAAGTTATAGATTTACTAGATAAACAGGAACTAGAAGGAAATACTGTAGTAATAATTAATAAAGTAGACTCTATAGAGCAATATCAACAAATAATTGATGTAATCTCTAAGAAGAACATGAAAATACTACCAGTACTACAACACCCAAATAGTTTCTCTGTACTCAAGAAAACAAATCCATCTTCAATAGATGATATAACACAAACAATCAATAATTCTGATGTAGTAATCCTAGTAGATGAAAATCCAGAAGAATACCTTGATACAACAATACTTGGTGATAAAAAAGTTATTTCACTAAAAACTATTAAGGATTCTCTTGATTCAGAAATAGAAATTCCAGTAAAAGCATGGTATGAACAAACAGGTTCATTCACAAACAATGCAGGAATTGAACAAGAATTTAGTGATGCTCTACAAACAGAAACAAGTTCACTAAAAACCATCACAGAGATAGTTGATCAAATAGAAGGAAAAATATAATAGGTGATTAAAGTGGCTAAATATTTACAAGTAAAGGCAACTGATCCTGAAATACTAGAAAGAGGAGAAAATGGTGGAGCAGTAACCTCACTACTAAAATACTTATTAGAGTCAAATAAAGTAGAAGGAGTATTAAACATCAAGAAAGGTAAAGATGTGTATGATGGAATACCAACATTCACAACTGATGCTAACGAGATAATAGATACTGCTGGATCACTTCACTGTGCACCAACAATGATATCTGATATAATAGCAAGACATCTAACAGATGAGAAAATTGCAGTAACAACTAAACCATGTGATGCAATGGCTATTAATGAAATCATTAAGAGATCTGGAATTAACAGAGATAACTTATACATGGTAGGATTAAACTGTGGTGGAACAGTAAGACCAAAAGTAGCAGAAGAAATGATAAAATTATTCTATGAAGTAGATCCACAAGACGTAGTATCTGAGGAGATAAGTAAAGGAAAATTCTTCGTAGAACTAAAAGATGGAACAGAAAAATCAGTTGAAATTGATGATCTTGAAGATGAAGGATTTGGTCGTAGAGAAAACTGTCAAAGATGTGCACTAAAGATACCACGAGAAGCTGATGTAGCATGTGGTAACTGGGGATCAAGTAAAGGATACACCTTTGTAGAAGTAAACACTCCTAAAGGAGAAGAACTTATACAGGGTGCACTTGATGGAGGATACATTGAAGTCAAAGAAGCATCAGAAAAACAAGTGAAGATACGAAAGAAAGTTGAAAATGTAATGATTAAGATGGCTAAGAAAACACAGAAGAAACATCTTAAGAATACTGAAGACGCATTTACAAATGAATTCACAAAATGTTTAAAATGTTACAGATGCAGAGATGTATGTCCAGTATGTAACTGTAAGGTATGCTCAGTAGAAGAAAGATACTATGAGGATAACCCTGAAGCAGAACCAGATCCACTAATGTTACATGGAGTCAGATTAGGACACATGGCATTCAGTTGTGTAAACTGTGGTCAATGTGAAGATGTATGTCCTATGGAGATACCATTAGCTAAGATATACCAGAGAGTACAATTAAAATACAATGATGAAACAGGATACCTCGCAGGACAAAATGAAGATAAACCAATGATGTATAGTGGAGATAAAGAGGAAATAGTAGAATAATCTTAGGTGATCATGATGGCTGATAAAGAATTAAAAATAATAGGCTTTTGTTGTAATTGGTGTTGTTATGGTGGAGCAGATAATGCAGGAACAAGTCGACTCAAATATCCACCAAACATTAAAATCGTACGTGTAATGTGTTCTGGTAGAATTAATCCTGACATGGTATTCAAAGCATTCCATGAGGGTGCAGATGGAGTATTTGTTGGAGGATGTCACATAGGTGACTGCCACTATGATGCAGGTAACTATAAATGGAGAAGACGAGCTCACCTAGTAAGATATATATTAGATGAAATGGGTATTGATCAGAGAAGATTTAAACATGATTGGGTATCAGCTTCTGAGGGACCAAAATTTCAGAAAGTAATGAATGAATTCCATGATGAATTAGTTCAACTAGAAGAGGAAGAAGCAAGTACCTAATTTTATTCTTCTTTTATTCTATTTTTTAAGTATTTTTATTTTAAGTCTATAAATCAACAATAAATCTAATTTTAATTAAATTATTTTCTTTAACTATCTGCATTAAATGATTTGTTATAGCTTTAACCTCTGTTTTATAGACGTATTTATCCCTATTAAATTCATCACCTGTAATAGTAGCATCTAAAACTATTTTTTCATTCTTATTAATTGTAATATTATAGTCTCTAGCAATATAGTTCTCACTATCTAGGAGAATGAGTAATTCAGTAATCCAGTCATATAATAATCCATATTCATCCTCACTTTCAAGATGTATCTTACTAGTTTTTACTGGTTTTATTTGATCAATATCAGTAATTAGGTTCATGCATCCTTTTGCAGATTGTATTAATCCATTAGTAAAATCAGTGGCTAATACTTCTATTCCTATATCAGCAGTTGTCTCAAAATATTTATAATTATTTTCCATAGTATTAGTTTATTATTTATGATTGAATTATTTACCTCTATTTAGAATATAATCCATAAAGAGTTTACCATAGGGTCTAAGGAGGAATAATATTATTA
>JAJQHG010000073.1 GCA_021199865.1 Methanosphaera sp.
TCCAGTTTATTCTGGTATTTCAATAAATAATGGGATTAAATATAATATTAAAAATATCACAATTAACTCTACTGTAAGTTTTACAGCAGCCTTAGTTGAATCTTCCATTTTTTATTTCACCTTATTTTTTTATTAATTAATAAAGTTTAGTAATACAATGTATTGCTATATAAATTTTAGTATACCTAAATATATAAATGTAATGTTTATGATGTAAAGTAATTCCATTAAAAAATAATTATTTAGGTGGTTAATTTAGCTTAATAACTCATTAATTGCATCAATATTATTAGTGATCATATCACCTAGTCTATCAAAGTATTTTGATGTATATATTTCATCATCATCACGTTTACTCATAGCATCAAAATATTCATCATCAACATCTAAAACGTCACTAATATAACCATCCTCTAATGATTTAGTTGAATTATCATCAGGATTATATGCACTATTTGATCCATCTAATGCTGGACATACAATTGCTGAATATTCAAGATCATAAATAGATGATTCCCTATTTATTCCTGTAGGATCAGGCAAGTTATATTCCTTCTTAATATACTCTTTTTCTTCATCACTAAACTTAGTCATTGGAACACTGAAAGGTATTTTACTTACTACAAATCGATCATCAAATACCTTTGCAAGATCATGATCAATTAGTGATTGAACCATGAAATGAGTAGGTAATTCTATGGACACGTACCTATCTAGAGATATTGTATCAATTATATCTTTTACTAATAAATTATTAGATCTATAATCTGGTATAACATAGATGTATTGTAGAGTCAATGCTTTTGGTTCTTGCCCATTTGATCCCTTATATGCACTAAAACCTACAACCTTATCAATATGTACAACTTCCTTGAAGATCATACATTCTTCATCATCAGGTATATTAAAGTTCTCTTTGTCCATTTCCTTCTTTATGTATGGATAATGTTGTTCTACTAATGCTACTATTGGTAAACTATACCTATCTTTCACTTCATTATGATCTATACTATATATCTTTCCTTCACCGTTACTTCTGATAATAAGATCCTTATCATTAACCATTAGAACACCTCCCTATTATTTATATATATTCATATATGTACTATGATATAATGTAGTTAAGCATTATTAATAGACAATTAATTCAGACTTAATATAATGATCTACTTTTTGTATAAGTTATCATCTGAAAATATCTTTATTAGATTATGTAACTTTTCACTATATGGTAATCTTAGGCCGACTGCTCCTGGACCATCTGTCTTAATATTATTTACACTATAATCAGCATCTTTTGATCCATTATTTATTATGTACCAAATATATTGTTTATCAACAAGAAATAGTTGTCCTTCCCCTGTATCATGCTCATAGTAGTATTGATCTGCAGGATCATAAACAATATCTGCCTTTTTGAGTAATTTCTTTAGGAACTTCTGTGGAGGCTTATCAGCATTAGAGTATAAACTTATTATTTCCTCCATTGCCTTATCCTTCTTTTCTGTTCTAGCATCAGCAACCTTTTTTCTTTCATTTAAGGTTTCCTGTTGATTTTTAAGGGTGTTTTTTATTGATAGTAACTCTTCTACTTTTTCTACATCCTCTTCTTTACACATCCATCCTACAGGATTTCCTTCAACTTCCATTATATCCTCATAGTCATCTAGCTTATAATTCTTAAAGTAATCTATTACTAAATCCTTTTGTTGAGTGGATATTTCTTTATTTAATGCATATAAATCCCCAAATTTTGGATCTCTACATTTTAATACTAACATTAATTCATCATCTGTATCCTCATTCATTCTTGTCCCTCTATGTATACTTCACCTGAATAAATATTATTTTCAGTTAATGTTTTTATAAGCTCATGTAATTGATTAGAGTAATCAACTCTAAATCCTATTGCTCCAGGAGCATCATTTATCTCAATATTATTTAGTTTCCAGTTATTTTCTTTTCGTCCATTATTCATTATATACCATATACTTTTCTTTGTGATAATAAATAGGTGTCCTCCACCATAATAACTATTGTCTCTATAACTGTTTGCTGGATCATATACTTCCCTGGCTACTCTTAGGAGTGTGGATAGTTTCTGTTTTGGTCTTGGTGCATCCCTGAATGTTTCTTCAATTTTTTGTTGAGCTTGTTCTTTGTATACTCTTGTTTTATTATACTCTTCTCTTTTTTTGTTTTGATCTTCTTGCCTTTTTGCGAGAGTATCTGTTATTCCTAGAGCTTCTTCAACCTTTGCTACATCATCATAAGTACACATCCATCCATGGGGATTACCTGTTATGCTCATAATGTTTTTAAATGTTTTTGGAGTAAATTTCTTCATGTATGGCTCGGCTTTTCTTATTTCTTCTTCGGGTATTTGCTTGTTTAATCCATATAAGTCACCATACTCTTCACTATCATGACACTTAACTACTAATCTCATGCTTTCTTCTTTGTCTGCCATCAGTTTTTTACCTCCAATAATTTGTATTTTTATTATCCATATAAAAATATAAATACTAAAAATGTATAAAAACTATACTTAGATTACTATATTATTATATGATATATTTAATCTAAATGAATAAATATTTTTTTTCAAAAAGAATAAGAAGATCTTTAGGAGATTACAGTTATGAACACTAATGATTCTAAAGTAATAGAAATGATTGAATATAGTAATGATAAAACCCTAAAAACAATTATTGAAAATATTCAAGAAACTGGACAACTAAATGAC
>JAJQHG010000049.1 GCA_021199865.1 Methanosphaera sp.
ATATATAAAATTTAATATAATTAACTAAGTATACAATAAAAAGTTATAATAAACTTTATTATTAGGAGATCACAAAATGCAACGAATAAAAAAACAAATAATTGCATCAATAATCATAGTAGTACTGATTGTATTAGGCATAACAGTGGCCTATGATTATAATCTTAGTGCTGATAGTGATGACAAAGAAGTAATATCTGTTGGTTGTTTACCATCAACACATGATGCAGCACTATATGTAGCAATAGAAACAGGAATGTTTGAAGATGAAGGACTAGAAGTTGAATTACATGAATATAATAATGGTGGAGACCTGGTAAGTGCAATGGCTAGTGGAGAAATCGATGTAGGATACTTAGGAACAACACCCGTACTATCAGGAATTCAACAGGGAGTACCAATAAAAATTGTGGGAGTAGCACAAACAGAGGGATCAGGATTAGTAACCAATGATCCATCAATAACAAATATAACCGACCTTGAAGGAAAAACAATAGCAACTCCAGGAGAATCATCAATACAATACATGCTATTATCCTATGAACTTGAAAAAAATAACATGTCTATAGATGATGTAAATATTACAAGTATGAAAGTATCAAGTATGAGTGATGCACTAAGAACGGGTAGTATTGATGCAATGCTGTCTTATGAACCATATGTATCAATAGCACAAGATGTTGATAATATGACTTTAATAGAAAACTCAGGACAAATAATAGAAAATCATCCATGTTGTGTAGTAGTAGAAAGTGATAGCTTTATACAAAATCATAAAGAAGAGGCACAAAAAGTTATAGAAATACACCAGGAAGCAACTGATGTACTAAAAGAGAATGCATCAAACTGTGTGGATTATCTACCAGATAATATAATATCTGATAGAGAAGTTGTTGCTCAAAGTCTTGATAAAATGAATTGGGTTGGAGCATTAGATGAGGAATCTAAAGATAATATAAGAAACTTCATGCAAATAGAGGTAGATATGGGTATATTAAACTCTACAATAAGTGATGATAACTTATTCTATGAACCATAATTGCAGGTGATAATATGAGTACAAAAAATAATAATTATAAAATTATAGAAAAACTGATACTACCTGTAATAGTAGTACTAGTATGGTATATTATATCAGATGTATTAGGAGTATTTACATCGTATATGTTACCTGGACCTGTAGAAGTAGTTGAATCATTCATATCACTTTGTCAATCAGGACGAATAGTTGATGATTTAATTAGTACATTATTCAAAGTAATATGGGGACTATTTCTATCTGCTGTTGTAGGTATAACACTAGGAATAATACTTGGATGGTCTAAGAGATTAGAAAGAATATGTTCCTTAATAATTAGTATATTAAGACCAATACCACCTATTGCATGGATACCATTTTCCATATTATGGTTTGGAATAGGCTTAAGACCAGCGATATTTATTATATTCATGGGATGTGTATTCCAAATACTAGTATCTACAATAGATGGTGTACGTCGTACAAAAAGAGAGTTAATAGAATCAGCACAAACATTTGGTGCAACAGATAGACAAATGCTTACAGATGTAATATTACCTTCAGCAATACCATACATAGTCACAGGACTAAAAACTGCTTCTAGTGTAGCAATAATGTGTACGGTATCTGCAGAAATGATTGGATCAAGTTCAGGTATAGGATATATGATATTAACATCATCTAATATATTTGATACAGGAGCAACTGTTGTTGGAATGTTAGAATTAGGATGTCTAGGAATAATATTTGACTACATCTTCACAAAAATACAAGACAAAATATTCTGGTAGTGATATGATGACTTTTGAAATAAAAAATGTATCAAAACAATTTGATGAGGATAATAATGGTATTCAAGCATTAAAAGATATAAATTTAACAATTGAGTCTGGTAAATTTGTGTGTTTTATTGGACCTTCAGGTTGTGGGAAAACAACACTACTAAGATTAATGGAGGGTTTTGAGAATCCAACTGAGGGAACTATAAAAGATGATGGACAACTTGTATTAGAACCTTCAAGTGATCGTGGTTTTATATTCCAGCAATACTCATTATATCCATGGCTAAATGTATTAGAAAATGTTACATTTGGATTAGAGATAGCTGGAGAAAATGATGATGAAAGTAAAGAAAGATCACTGAAATATCTTGAAAGTGTTGGATTAAAAGACTTTGCATATAACTATCCACATGAATTATCTGGTGGAATGAAACAACGTGTTGCAATAATTAGAACTATCATAAGAGATTCTAAAAGTATGCTGATGGATGAACCATTTAGTGCATTGGATATTCAATCTAAACAAAAGTTACAAGAACTTCTCGTAGAAAACTGGAAAAAGTATAGTAGAACAATAATATTTGTTACTCATGATGTAAATGAAGCAGTTTATCTAGCAGATGAAATAGTAGTTTTCACTAAAGGACCAGGTCAAATAAAAAAGATATTCAATAATGAAGATTTACCAAGACCTAGGGATCGTTTATCTAAGGAATTTGTTGACAGGGTTGCAGAAGTAACTAAATATATTGATAAATCAGATGTAATAGTCTGATTCTACTTTATTTTTTTTTATTTTATTAGCTCTATTTTTTTATTTTATTTATGGTTAAATTGATAATTTATAAAAGGAATTAATATATGTATTATTAATTTATTAATAATTAATAATTTATCATGATTTATCATTATACGTTATTATTAAATATTATAAATTATAGAT
>JAJQHG010000069.1:0-3675 GCA_021199865.1 Methanosphaera sp.
ACAATATATTGTATTATTAATGTAAAAAGTATAGTATGATAATACTCTTATATTATAATCAATTGTAAATCTATATTTTAAACACACCTCCTATGAATAATTCTAAGTGTGTGGAATTTTCTGGGAGTCTAAGAATAAGAGTCAGCTTGTTTTATAAGTTATACATTACTATTTACATATTCTTGATCAAGAAGATAAGGAGTAAATTTAAAGTTTACTAGAAATTATCTGCAATTGTTAAAATAATTAAATTTAAAAGGTGAAAATATGGCAATATGGCAAGGAAGTTCCCTTAGAAAACCATCAGGGGCAAGAGCAAGAAGAAACAAAAATAAAAGAAACGCAGAATTTGGTAGAACACCTGCAGAGACCAGAATTGGTGAACCTGTAAAGAAAGAAATTGTTGCTAGAGGAAACTGTACAAAGACTAGAGCAACAGTTGCAAACAAAATCAACGTAGTTGACCCTAAGGACAACTCATGCAAACAGGTAGAGATTTTAACAGTACTAGAAAACAGTGCAAACAGTCACTTTGTAAGAAGAAACATTATTACAAAAGGTGCTATTGTAGAAACAGAGATTGGTAATGCTAGAATCACATCCAGACCTGGTCAAAAAGGAATCGTTAATGGTGTACTAGTCGAATGAGCATACCAATAAAAATTGAAGAACGGATTACGGAGCTACTTAGCTCCATAAACCAAAATCTTCCTGAAGATATGGAGCTAGAATTAGAAGGCTACTATGATCGCGGATTCTTCGTAACTAAAAAGAGATATGCTGTCATTGATGATGGACAGATCACTGTTAAAGGATTAGAATTAGTTAGACGAGACTGGGCTCCAATAGCTAAGAATACTCAGCAAGCTATACTGGAAGCTATCCTTAGAGATGCATCACCTGATAAAGCTAAAAAGATAGTTAAGGATATTATCAAGGAGCTGGAGAAGGGTGAGATTAAAAATGAGGATCTGGTTATTCATACAAAGTTAACTAAGAAGCCAGAAAATTATAAACAAATAGCACCCCATGTAGTTGCTGCAGATAAGTTAAGACTTAATGGTACAAAGGTTACTAGTGGATCAATAATTGCATATATTATTACTAAAGGTAAAGGTTCTATTAGTCAAAGAGCAGAACCAATAGAATTTATTGGTGATAAACCCTATGATCCAGAGTATTATATTGAAAATCAGGTATTACCAGCAACACTTAGAATACTTGAAGCAATAGGTTATTCTAAGGAACAGATAATGAATAATGAGAAGCAGATGAGTTTAGATAGCTTCTTTTAGAAAACTTCTTTTATACTTATTTTAGAAAAAAATTCTTTTTTTGGAAATTTTATTTTAGAAATTTTTTTATACTTAATTTATATAAAGTATTTATAAATAATTAAAAATCTTTATAATAATTAATCTATTTATTTAAAACTTGTTTCTATCAAGTTCTATTAAAAAAATAAGAGTATTTATTTAGTATTATTATACTTTTATATGTAGGTGATTATTTAGTAGTCACCTGTACGTATAATATTAATAATTAGTACTGCACCTAGTATTGCACTAAATGTGAAACCTATAAATCCTAATATAGGATATCCAAGTAATGTATAACCCGTATCAATTATCATAATAAATGATGAACCTATAAGTAGTGCTGCTATAATAATTGCTAGAACTATACGATTAACTATTATTCCAATAAACCCCGTTAATTTCTCATCATTTAACGATAGGTTTATGCCTATTCTTCCATCATCAACTATATTAAAGAAGTTTAGTAGTGATTGTGGTAGTTTTTTGAATATATAACTAGTATCTAAGTAGGATTCTGATGTTTTCCTGAATAATTGTTTTGGCTTTACCATGTCAAGTAGCATATCCTTTACATAGGGTTCTACTATTTCTGTTGTATTAAATGTTGGATCAAGCTCAGTACCTAAATCATCAATCATAGATAATGTACGAATAACCATCATTAAATCACGTGGGATAACAACATCATACTTATTTAATAGATCACTTGATACAATTTCACGAATAACACCTGTAATATCATTAAATTGAGTCCCATAATATTTATCAAGTATATCTATTATATCAGTTTCCACATCCTTCATATAAGAGGAGTCTGTTAGGATATCCATGTAATATAATTGTTTAGTTAAAAGATTAGCATCCCCCGTTGAGATAAAGATAAATAATTTACATATATCCTCACGTAACTGGTCATCAAGATGACCCATCATACCAAAATCAATAAATGCTAAAATATCATTATTTAACACAAATATGTTACCTGGATGTGGATCTGCATGGAAGAATCCATGAATAAGTATCTGCTTAATATAACTATCAGCACCAACACGTGCAATCTTAGGTTTATCATATTTATCATCACTAGATGCTAGTACAGTGTTAAGACTTACACCTTCAAGATATTCCATTACAAGAACTTTATCTGTTGAATATTCAGTATATATTTCTGGTACATACACTTCACTACTTTTGAGATTCTCCCTTAAGTGTATAGCATTATTTGCCTCAAAATGATAATCTAACTCATTATATATATCATGCTCAAATACTTCCACAATACCTGGAAGATTATAGGATTTAAGTTGATCAAATGCACTCTCAAGATGTGTGGCAATATACTTCATTATTGATATATCACTATCAATAGTATCCTTAATACCAGGATGTTGAACCTTAACTGCAACCTCTTTATCATTAAGGTATGCTTTGTGAACCTGACCAACACTAGCTGATGCAATAGGTTGCATAGTAAAATCATCAAATAAGTCATCAACAGGAGTGCTTAACTCTTCAAGAATAACTTCCTCCACCTGACTATAACTATTTACTGGTGCTGACTCTTGAAGCTTTGATAATTCATTGGCTAATTCATAGCCAACTAAGTCAGGATATGTACTAAGAGTTTGGCCTAACTTAATAAATGTTGTACCTAACTCCTGTAAAACTAGTCTTATACGTACATAGGGATCTGAAGGTATATCGGGATTAGCTGCTTTCCTACGGATAACATTAATATTCTTCTCAGTTAATATTTGTGCAATTGTATCAAAACCATGCTTAGCTAGTACGCGTACGATCTCGTTTATTCTTTTGATATTAGACGTGTTATCCAAAAGTTTCATAAAGTTTCCTCTTTAGTTTATTAACATGATCATTATCAATTGCATGATAAACATAGAATTAGTATGTACATGATTAATAATATTTAAAAAAAGTTAAAAATAGAAAAAAGTAATATGTTGAAAATATGTGGTTATTTATACTCCTACATATTGTATTAATGACATTGCCACAACAGCTGCTATAATTAAGATTAATATAATAATTAATGCTGTTAGTATCTTATCACTTAAACTATCAACATCTTCATCTAGATCTACATCTGACTCTTCTGATGCTAGAGACTTATTATAAGTAGTTTCTTCATCATCTTCAAGTTTAGTCTTTGATTGAGAGTCATTAGATTTTAGGGAGTCTTGAAGTTTATGTCGTACTGTTTCTTTGGATGAAATATCATCATAATCAGAGTTTATTAATTTTTCTAAGTCATCAAACTCATCATCAACAGATTTACTTTTAGGAGTTACCTTTTTAGGCTCTTCTGCAGGTTCATCAACAACAGTAGCTTCTTCTT
>JAJQHG010000069.1:3775-14513 GCA_021199865.1 Methanosphaera sp.
CTTTAACTACATCTTCTTTAACTACATCTTCTTTAACTACATCTTCTTTAACTACATCTTCTTTAACTACTTCTTTAGTAACAACAGAGTCTTGACTTACAGGTTTCTCATCAACAACTTCATCTACTGTTACTTCATCATCAAAAATAACATCTTCAACAAGATCATCATCTAGAACTATAGCTTCTCCATCAACTGCTTCTTCATCGATTGGTGAGTCCTCAACATGTGTTTCTTCAACATATAAATCATCCATAGGTAGTTCTTCTACTTTTAGTTCAACCTTAGCTTTAGATTTCTTCCTAGATTTAGGTTTTATAGGGTTATTTATTGTTGATTTCATTGATCTAAGATTGGATACATCCTCACTCTTAATTTTACTTTCATCAACTACTTCTTCAATTAATGAATCATCTATGACTTCTTCATCACTTTCAACAGTTTCAGTAACTACTTCTTCTTGGGCTACATCATCTAGGTCTTCCTCATCATCTGCTGGTGTTTGTGTGACTAGTTGATCTTCTGAGACTAAGTCATCTACACTATCATTGAATACATCATCTACTACTGAGTCAACATCATTTGTTTTTACTGCTTCTTCTTCAAACTCTTGATCATCAACATCACTAACATACTCTGGTTCTGCTGGTACATCCTCCCAGATAATATTTTCATCATCAACTTCATCGATGTCAAGATCAAGTAATTCGTCAAATTCGTCGACAACTTCTTTTGGTTCTTCTTTCTTTGGTTCGGATTGTGATTTGTTTGATTCTTTTTCTACTGGGTTTCCGCAGTTAAAACAGAAATTATCTTCAGGGCTTAATTCAGTTCCGCATTTTCTACAAAACATTTAACATCCTCCATTAATTCTTTAATAATACTAATTAAATGAATAATTTAACATTTATTCGATTTAGGAATTAATTATAATATTTATCTATGTTAACTATATTATATAAAATTAGTTTAAAATCGTTGAATTATGGAGAATAAAGTAGCTAAGTAATTATATAAAATGTATAATATTAATAAAATAGTAAAAAAGGGAGAGTAATTTATCCTATTACTCTAAGATTATCTACCAATAACTGTGGAGTGATACATGGACCTAATTGACGAATTTCTCCATCAATAGCAGACACATTCATCATTATATCAAATATGTTACCTGATAACATTATTTTCTTAATAGGATTAGTTATTTGTCCATCCTTTATTTCAAATGCATTTAATCCTTCTACAGAGAAGTCACCAGATATAGGATTTGCTGTATGTGCACCCATAACACTATCAACAAATATACCCTCATTAATATCTTCTATGCTCATTTTATCTTTAAAGTCTAATACTACATTTGTAAATCCAACAGATGGTACACTATCATATCCTGAGCGTAGACCATTAGCAGTTGTTTGAACATCAGCCTCATCATTATTAGCTCGATATATATCATAGATGAAACTATCTAATACACCATCATTTATTAGTGTAGTATTGGTTGTTGGTGTTGCTTCATCATCACATACTGATGATCTAATTGCACCTTTTAATGTTCCATCATCCATTATTGTTAGATCTTCACTTGCTACAACTTCACCCTGACTATTCATGAAGCGTGAACGTCCCCTCTGCTTATTCTCACTGTTTAGTGCTGATAAGTATGTTACAAGTAGTGATACTGCAGCTGTATGATTAAGTACTACTCTTGTATCACGTGTAGTTGTAGGCTTAGCATTACGTGATCGTAGTGCTAAATCTATTGCATTATTAGCTATTAACTCTAGATCTAACTCTTTAGTATGGCTTACATCATAGTAGTATGCACTACTTACTACATCATTATCCTCAACATTTACTGATATTGATGCAGAACTAATAGATGATTCTTCACTCACATATACTCCATTAGAATTAGCAATATATGTACTACCAATTCCTGTTGAGAATCCACCAGATGTTGGTTGACACTCACTTTCATTGACATAGTCAATTAAGGCTTGCGAGTAGTCAATTGCCTCCTCTAACTGGATATCCTCTAATGATTTATCATATAATCCATCAATAGATTTATATTTATTATCATTATCCTCTCTAAATGCTATGTTTTCATCTTGACGATTTAGTTTAGAGTTACTTATAGCCTGATTAATTGTCTCATCAATACGTTTTAAGTCAGTAGTATATGCGAAGCCCTGTCTTTGATCCTTAAGAATTCTTATACCTATACCTAGAACATTCTCTTCTTTTGCATGATTAATCTGGTCATTAAGTATATCTACATCTGTTGATTGTTCACGTTGTGCATATACCTCTGCACTATCAACTAATCCATCTAGTTTTGCTAATACATCATTTAATACTTGATCCATCTTATCACTCTTAGTCTTTCATCTTAGAGTATCTATATGCAATGTTACATGTTCCTTCTTTACTTACCATACATGCACCTATTGGGTGTAGAGGATTACATTCTCCACGGAATAATGTACAGTCTTCAGGTCTTGCCATTCCACGTAGTATTGGTCCACAGATACATCCATCAGGCACACCATTAGTATCCGGTAGATCCATATCATATTTTACTCTAGCATTATGATCATCAAACTCCTTCTTTAAGTCATATATAGAGTTTGGTATCTCAGGGAATCCTCTCCATTCCTTACTAGTTACTCTGAATACCTCACCCATTGCTTCTTGTGCCTTAACATTTCCTTCATCTCTTACAGCACGTTTATACTCGTTTTGTATTTTTGGTTTATCCTCTTTTTTCTGTTTTAGGATTAAGTATATGGAGTAAAGAATATCTAATGGATTAAATCCTGCTACAGCCTGTGGTATACCATAATCTTCTGATAAGTACTCAAAAGGTTTTGTTCCAATAATAGTACATACGTGTCCTGGCTCTATTAGTCCATCAAGCTCAACTTTATCATGTACTAAGAAGTCTAGTGCTGGTGGTATTAATCTATGACTAGATAGTACTGAGAAGTTTTCTGGTGGGTTATTAAGTAATTCATTAGCTGTTGTTGGTGCTGTTGTCTCAAATCCTGCAGCCATAAATGTAACATCATTATCGATCTCATTAGCTAGTTCTACAGCATTACCTATACCATAAACTATTCTTACATCTGCTCCCTCAGACTTTGCATCTGCTAAGGACTTCTCTGTTCCAGGTACTCTTAGCATATCCCCGAATATTGTTACTGTAACTCCTTGTTCTGCTAGTGCTACTGCCTCATCAATTTCACGTGCAGGCACTACACACACAGGACATCCTGGTCCTGCAACAATCTGTACCTCTTCTGGTAGCATTGAACGGATTCCATTATACATTATTGCATGTTCATGTGATCCACATACGTGCATAATTTTCATTGGTTGTTTAACTTCATTAATCTTTTTAAGTATGTCTTTTGTTAAATTCTTCATTTTGCACTCCCCTAATATGATCCTACTAAAAATAATTATCAGTTACTATGTAAATATTCTTACCTTTATGAATAATAATATTAAAATTAAAATATTTATAATATTATATATTAAATGTAGACTAATAATTATACAATACTATCTTTAGTTTTACACATAGGAGGGATATTTTGAATATCAGTGTAGTAGGTTTAGGCGTTGAGGGACAGAAAGCCACAATATCACTACTTAAACATGGATATAATGTGTACTCATCAGATATTAATCGAGAAATTAATTTATCATTATTAGAAGAAGAGGATCTTATAGACTCAGATAATCTTGAATTAGAGATTGGTAGTCATAATCTTGATAAGATTCTCAAGTCTGATGCTGTAAGTGTTAGTCCCAGTCTATTTAAGAAGAAAATTACAGGCGATATTATTGAGAAGGGAATATTCCTCTCTGATGTTCTAAATAAACATAAGAATATAACTACAATAGCAGTTACTGGTACTAATGGTAAGACAACAACAAGCCATATGATATATCATGTACTAAAGAATGAGGGTTACAGGGTAGCTCTTGGTGGAAATGGTGGTGGTGGATTCCTAGGATATACTGACCTAGTACTAGAAGCTAATAGTGGTGATTATGACTACTTAGTAATAGAGGTATGTGACATGACACTAGCCTATTGTAGCTATGTATTTAATATTGATGTTGTTGTAACAACAAATATTGGTTATGATCATATGGATGTTCATGGATCAATAGATGATTATACGCATGAGATTGCAATGTTTGTTAGAAATAAGCCTGCTATACTAAATAGTAGGGATGATAATCTAATGAAGATAACTGCAAGTAGTAGTGATGCACTTCTCTTTGATGTATATAAGTATCCCCTAAATCTCTTTGGTAGGTTTAATAGGCAGAATGCTAGTGCAGCACAGGTGTGTTGTGAATACTTAGGTGTGGATAGAGAATCTATTAAGAAGTCTCTTGAATCATTTAAGGCCGTTGAGGGACGTACAATACAGTTTAATTATAATACTAATAAGATAGTTTCAGGAAAAACTGATAATATTAATGCACTGAAAGCTGTTCTAAGTGAAGAGAAATTTCCTATACTAATTATTGGTACACCAAGAGAAAATGAGATTTATAGATACCAAATATTGGATTATATTAATGATTATGAGGCAGATACACTTATAATATTTCCAGGATTAGAGGATACTACATATAACTATGCTCAGTATCTTAATGAACTAGGATATACTAATGATGTACTTATACTAAAGCATTTAGATGATATCATTCGCTATATTAATAGTCAAAGAAATACATCAATATTTATTGGTGGTAATGGACAGGAACGTATCACTGAGATTACTAATACACTAAAAAAGGGAATAATTAATAATTAACCCCACAATTTTTCTTATACTACTATAATAGTATAAGAATTGGTTCTATTTTTAAAATAATATAATTGATTCTATAAATGAATCATAAATATAAAGATAAATTAGTAAATGGTAGAATAGTTGTTATTTAGGTTAATAGAAACAGGTAAATAATATTAATAACATTTTATATATATAATTATTATATTCTAATAAATTAGTAATATAGGATTTAATAAACATGAATTATTTATTAAAATATTTTTAATAATAATGGAGGCATCTAGAAAACATGAAATTAAGTAACCCTTATCTATTCATAGGTGTTCTAGTCATAACAGTTATAGCTTCCGGATTACTATGTAACATTGTAACAGCTGATATTAGTACTTCAGATACTAGTAGTATTAATGCTGTTAATGGATCAACAGTTGTATCAGGAGATCTTCTTATTGATAAAACTACTATTAGGAAGATTCCACTAACATCAGATCCAACAAATATTCTAAGAGAAATAAAAAATCTAGATATTGTGAGTGTGTATACATCTATCGTAACAGGTGCTACACCAATGGATGTGGTAAAAAATAATACATACATTACTGCTGATGGACATGTATCTAGTCAACTAGAAGGTCCTGGTAAAGTAATTATTGATTCTGATGGTAAAATAGAAATTAAAACTCCAACAACCATGGTATGGGGATATAAATTACCATATACATATGCTGTTAAAAATGGGGACTCCATAGATCTTGTTACAAACAACACAACAGTTAAGACTGTTAGTTCAAGTGATATTAGTAATGACACTGTTCCAACAGATTATGTGACGGCGAGTGAATTAAAATCATGGTTTAATAGTGCAGATGATGGAGATAATGTGACAGTAGATTATTATCTTGGTAATTTTAATGATAACCGTACGGGAGTTTATGGTAAAGAAAACATTATCAATGCATTTGGAGAAGACGTATATGGATATATGCGTAATTATACCTCTGGAGCACCAGTAATGGTATATACACATAATGCTACAGAAGTAGCTGTAAGTAATGCTACTAGTGTTCTTGAATATCTCTCAGGATATCCTACCGAGACTCGTGCAGCAAATGCGAGAGAGTTTGCAAATGGATGGAATAATACAATTATACCACCACATACATCAGCACACGGAAAAGAGAACGTATCCTTTACAGCTATAGCCGAGGATGAAGCAGACTCTGGAAGTGCAACACATGGAGTATGTCCAGCTGGTAGATCACTTAGAGCAGCTATACTTGCACTTGGAAACCCACTTCCAACAGGTATGTCTTCAGATGATGAATCAATACTCTATGATTATAGGCCAACAATTGATGTTAGTGTAACAAACAATGGTGATTATCCAATAAAAATAGTAATGTGGACAACTGGTAGTAGCGGAGATACACAGATACATACCATAATCTATGAATTAAGAGATAATGCAACATATGTTAATAGTACTAACTCAACAGATGAATGACCCCCATAATGATTATTACATGCGTAATAATCTATATAAATCTTTTTTTTAATAAAACTAGAAATTATTACATAATAAATTAATTATACCTATGAGCATACATATTGATTAGAAATTATACATTAAACATGTTTAAACAAGGTGATTTCTATGGATGCAATAATTACAGCAGCTGGTAAAAATACACGTATGATTAATGACTTTAAGAAACTAGGCATACCCCCAATACATAAATTAGAATTAGAAATAAATAATAAACCAATATTAGTACATACAATAGAAAAACTTGAAGCATCAAATATAGATAACATCACTGTAGCACTAGGATACTATAAAAATAAAATGTATAATATACTAGAAGAGTATGACCTAATAGAGACTGTAAACATATCAATAAATAGTGATGTTAATGTAGGCCTATCAAAAACAATCCAGAACGCACTGGAAAAGAGTGGTGTTGATGGATACTATTTCTATATGGCTGCAGATCAACCAACAATAACAGTTAATACTATTAATAGAATAATAAATCAACTAGATAACTCACCAAATAAAAATAATACTATAAGTGTGCTTGCAAGACGAAAAACTGGTAAGCTAGACTCAGCTGAAGGTCTTGGAATGCCATTCTGTTCTTCTGGAAGACTATTATATAACTACTTATTAAAGTATGATGAAAACTTAAATCCCCTACTTAGAGAAATGATTAGTGATGGTGTAGAATTCTATGGAATAAAAGAAGAAAATGAATTAGAACTACTAAATATTAATCACTACAAAGACTACACATTTATTAAAGAAAAAATAGAGAAAAAACTATGAATTAGAAGATAAATATTTACTTAAATTACACTCTTAAACCTTACTTAACTAAAAACCATTATATGTGATGATAATCCACATAGAATACTAATTTTTTTTAAATAGGTTATCACTCAAAAAAAAGAAATAGTGGAGATTATGATAATTCACTAATTAAAGACTACTTAATAATTTCTCAACATTATCCATAGTAAGAGATATTATTAATTCATCATCAGCTAGATCACTAGAAATTCGTGAACCTGTACATCCAAGACTAATATTAGGTTCATTATTCTTCATTGGAATTATAATAGATTCAGAACACACTGCACTAACACCTGCTAAATCAGCATTTATACGATTACCTGTAGCATTATAATATACCTTAATAAACTTGAATGCATTTATTGGTTTTAGATATAACAAGATGCTATCAGGCATGAATGGTGACTCACCCAGTGGTGCATAACCTACAGCCTCCATTTTTGTGTCTATTTGTGCTACATCCATATCCATATCCATTAATCCTAGGACAGATGCCCCCTTAGGACATTCATGTTGATCTATTGTTGTATAAAACTTTGAGTCAAAGGCTTTACATACAAACTGGCAATGCTTTAGGTTATCTTCACATAATGGTAGGATACTACTTGCTTCATCTATTGATTCAAATAATTTTATGGCTACTGGTGAATGCTCCATATCTGTTATACTTTCTATTATTGATGCTACTTGTTGATATTTTTCAGACTTCATCAGATAGGCCTACTTTGATAAGCTTTCTAGTGAGTTTATCATACATGGAAGATTTTCCATGTTTAATCCTACAACTAGTTCCTCTGGTTTTATGTCTGTGAATTTTCTTGATCCTCCACATCCTAAACTCATGTTAGGCTCTTTATCCACATATGGTTTTGCTACTACATCTGCACATATTGATTGTATTCCAGCAAAGGATGCTTCAAATCTTTTACCTAGTACATATCCATTTGCCTGAGCTACCTTTAGTGCCTGATCTGGTCTACAGTATAATACTACTACATCTGCTTCAAATGGTGCATCTTCTAATGGTGCATAGCATACTGCCTCCATTATTGTGTCAACCTTTGGTACTTGGTCTAACTCATGTTTTGCTGATCCTTCTGATGCAAAACGTCCTAGTGAGTAATACTTTTTACCTGTAATTAATGGTTTTGGGAAATCTCTAAGACCAAGTGCTGCTGCTCCCCCTTGACATAACTGTTCATCTAGTGTTGCATAGAATACTTTTTTCTCACTTGCAGCCTTATACACCATCTCACAGTGCCTTATTTTATCATCTATTTTTGGTAAGTCACCCACATCCTCAAGGGATGATACTAATTTAACTGCTACTGGACTCTTGTCTAGTCCTACTAAGTCTGTTAACTGTTTAGCTACTGTTTTATAATCATCAATTTTGCATGGACTCATTCGAATTACTCCTTATAAAAACTAACTTTATGTGTATCTATTTAATTTAGTTATAATAAGTATTTTTATGATAGTTAATTCTTAGGATAATTAATGTTATGATTAGTGAAGAATAATGAATGGAAAATAGGTGTTATAATAGAATAGTAAAAAGAGAATAAAAGAGGAGTTTAAGAAAATGAATCTATTGATGTATAGCATCTGTTAATTCTTTAATCTTATTATATACATCTGGGGTTTCTTCAACAACAGTCCCTGTAATTATGATATCTGCACCAGCTTCTTTTATTTTACTTGCATCTTCTGGTGTTCTAATTCCTCCACCAACAATTACCATAAGATTTGTTAGTTTCTTAACCTTCGCAACCATTTCTACAGATATATGTTCATTTGCACCAGAACCTGCCTCTAAGTATATTACACGCATACCCATATACTGTGCTGCTAATGCATATGCTACTGCAAGATCAGACTTATTACGTGGAATTGGCTTTGCATCACCCACCCATCCAACTGTACCTCCAGGCTCAATAATTAAATAACCCATAGGTATTGTCTCAAGATTCATTTTTAACATTGATGGAGCAGAAAGTGCCTGTGCACCAGTAATCCAGTAGGGATTTGTTGAGTTTAATAGACTCATAAATAATATTGCATCAGCATGTTTACTTACACCATTAACATTTCCTGGAAATAGTATTACAGGTAAATCCACATTATCCTTCAAGGCTTTAACTGTTTTATCTAACTCTTCCTGATTAGTTATTGATCCACCAACAAGTATTGCATCACTATTAGCCTTCTTTACCATTTGGGCAACATCAACAGCTTCCTGTGGTGTTTGTTCATCAGGATCAATTAATGTAAAGTGTAGCTTATGATCCTTTAGTATATCATTCAAATATTTCTCAACTTGCATATTATTTACCTCAAACTTTAAGAAAATAAGTAATTATCCATTATATTTTAATTATGTATTTGTCTTTAGGTACACATATAATTTAATAACAACTAAGAGCATTATCTTTAAACCAGCAAGATTAAATAGTTTTTGTTAATAATTACTATGATTAATAAGAAGTTGTTATGAGTATACAAGATAAGTTATATTATAATAAAAATAGTCTTTAGAAAATAGTCTTCATAATAAGAGTTTTAAGGTGTTTAATAATTCTATTATTTAAAAAATAGTAAAAATTAAGTGTACGTGGTGTACAATTAATTTATCCTCTTGGTTCTTTTGCTTTGTATCTTAGGCCAGTGTATCCACATTTTCTGCATGCGTGTGCAGTTACTGGGTTTCTAGCGTTACACTTTAAACAGATCTTAACATTGAACATTCTATTCTCAGCTTCTTCAAACTTTGCCATGCTATTTTCCTCCTATAAATTCAGTTTGTACCTCTACAATTTCAGTACTGTTCTTTGCCTCACTATAAGCATCTAACAACTCTTCATTAAGTGTAATAAAATGTGGTCCCCACTTAAATCCATTCATTAATTCACGTGCTTGTTCTTTGAAGCCCACGATATATAATGTAGCACTTAATGCTTCAGCTGTTGATAGTGTACATGGTTTACCATAATTAACAGGATTTGCTGCTACTAGGAATGGTAGTAGTCTATGATTCTTTTTAGACTTAGAATTAAATGATGACTTCTTTAATTTATTCCATGAACAATCAAGTGCTGATAGACCATACTTTGTAATATTACTCTTATCCTCTCTTGATACAGCTTTTTTTGCCTCGGCATCTAGAACTATAGCATTATAGGGTATTTTATGTATATTATGTACTATACTTACCTTATTTTGCTTTTCCAGTTTATGGGCAGTGCATCTCTTAGGATCACACTCTTTTGAGTCATAAATTACAATTTTCATCTTATTAAACTTTAATATTTTTTAATAAAAGAATATGTTATTAGATAGTCTGTAACTATATATTTAATTTAGATAATAAAAAGATTTCTATTATATTAATATAACAATAAGAATATAAGGATATAAATTCAGAGAAGACACATAAACTATAAGTCATTATTAAAACTGTAAAATCATACTAATTATAAGTTCTATAACCTCTTTCTAAAACTTTACTTTTAATTTATCTAGATATTAATTATATATTCTATCAATATAAGTTTAATAT
>JAJQHG010000011.1 GCA_021199865.1 Methanosphaera sp.
TTTTTATTATGATTATTTGGTTATTAGGGGTTTTATCCAGGCTTTATTAGATAGTGATGGATTATTTATAAATTTATAATTTCTATTGAGGATCATAGTTATATATAGATAAGAATAAGTTTATCTAGGGAATGTTTTCCTATATTTAATTGGCATTCTTTTTTATATTTTTACATGTTTCTATGTTTAATTACATGGAAAGTTCTACATGTCGCCAGTTAGATGATAGATAATTATTATGGTAATATTTCTCTTATACTAGACATGATTATGAATCATTGATTCATTATAATATTGAATAATTTTTATACTATTCATGAAGCTGTTTTTATATTATTATACTTAGATTAATTAGAATTGTTTACCTGAATTAATTTCATGAACCATCACAAGTGAAGTTAGTGTTCTATTAATCAATTATGGATTTTTTATCAGACTTTTCATTTAATTAAATTGTACAGTACCCTTAATTGGGTTATCAAGTAGTAAACTAAAACTAATGAGAACTAGAATAGTTTAGTGTGTCAAATTATTGCTAGTATCTCTAAATGGGAGATGGATATATGACAAAAAACGCATGGCCTTTAGTTGATTCATTTTTTGATGAGTATGATATAGTCGATCACCATATACGTTCATTCAATGATTTTCTTGATAATAAGATTCAGGAAATTATTGATATAACAGAGCCTATTACACTGGATCATGGTGAATACACTATTAAAACAGGTGATGTAGAAGTAGTTAAACCTTATATTAAAGAAGCTGATGGTTCTAAGAGTATCATTGAGCCATCAGAGGCAAGATTAAGGAATCTTAACTACTCTGCACACATGTATCTTGACATGGCTCTTGTTAAAGGAGACAGTGATGATTATGAGATGGAGAAAGTATATATTGGTGAGCTACCAGTTATGCTAAAATCTAAGGCATGTCATCTTTATGGACTAAACGATGCAGAATTAGAGAAAGTAGGAGAAGATCCTCAAGATCCTGGAGGATACTTTATAGTAAATGGGTCTGAAAGAGCAATTGTTACAATGGAAGAAATTGCACCTAACAAGATAATACTAGAACAATCCGAAAAGGATAAAGAGGATAGAAGAGCTAGAGCAGTTGTAACCTCTATAAAGAGTGGTTTCAGAGCAAGAATTACTCTTGAATACAGAAAACCACATAAAAAGGGAGTATTCCTAAGAATATCTTTCCCATATGTACCTGGAGAAATACCATTAGTAATATTACTTCGTGCACTAGGTTTTGAGAAAGATGTAGATCTTGTTAACAGTGTATCCGATGATATCAACACACAATTCTTATTAATTGATGATATTCAGACAACGGATATTAACACAAGATATGATGCAATAAAATACATTGGTAACAAGGTAGCTAGAGGTATGACAGAGGAATACAGAATAAAGAGAGCAGAAGATGTTATTGATAGATATCTCTTACCTCATGTAGGTGTAGATCCAGAGGATCGTATTGATAAGGCAATATATCTAGCAGAAATGACTGATATGCTTTTACAAGTTGTAAATGGTGAACGTGAACCACACGATAAGGACCACTATGCTAATAAGAGATTAAGAGTATCAGGTGACCTAATGGAAGACTTATTTAGAGTAGCTTTCACTAGTCTTACACGTGATATGACATATCAATTAGAACGTAGTTTATCACGTGGAAAAGAACCATCAGTCAAACAAGCTGTAAGATCTGATGTAATAACAGAGAATATTAAGCACGCTATTGCAACTGGTAACTGGGTAGGTGGACGTGCAGGTGTAAGCCAATTACTAGACAGAACTAGTTACATGGGTACATTATCACACCTTAAACGTGTAGTATCACCATTATCTAGAAGTCAACCTCACTTTGAAGCTAGAGATTTACATCCAACACAGTTTGGTAAGATCTGTCCAAACGAAACACCAGAAGGACCAAACTGTGGGCTAGTAAAAAACCTAGCAATAGTAACAAAGATATCTGATGGATACCCTCTTAAGGATATTGAAAAAGACATATTATCAATGGATTATATTACACCACTAGATTATAACATGAACTAAGGAGAATAAGAATGCCAACAGTTAAAGTATATATAAATGGTAAATTAATTGGAACAACTGATGAACCTGATGCTTTCGTAGCAGATGTAAAGGCAAAAAGACGATCCAATGAGTTAACTCATGAACTAAACATAACATACTATGCTGAAAACAATGAAATATTCATATTCACAGATTCAGGTCGAGCAAGAAGACCCCTTGTTATAGTTGAGGATGGTGTATCAAAACTAACAGATGAAATCATTGACAAAGTAGCAGCTGGTGAAATGAAATGGTTTGATCTAATTGATGAGGGTATCATAGAATACATTGATGCAGAAGAAGAGGAAAATGCATACATTGCAATGTTTGAGGAAGATTTAACAAAGGAACATACTCACCTTGAAATAGATCCATCAACAATGCTTGGTATTTGTGCAGGAATCATTCCATACTCAAACCATAATTCTTCACCAAGAAACACTATGGAATCAAGTATGACAAAGCAGGCTCTCGGATTATATGTATCAAACTATAATTTAAGAACGGATACAAGAGCACACCTCTTACACCAACCACAGAAACCATTAGTTGCAACAAAAAGTATTATATCAACAGAGTATGATAAGAGACCATCTGGACAAAACTTTGTAGTAGCAATTCTTTCATACCAAGGATGTAACATGGAAGATGCACTTGTAATGAACAAGGCTGCACTAGAACGTGGACTTGGTAGAAGCTCATTCTTCAGATCATATGAGGCATCAGAACGTAGATATCCTGGTGGACAAGAGGATCACTTTGAATACCCTGAAAATATGGTTAGAGGATATCGTTCAGAGGAAGTATACAAAAACCTTGATGAGGATGGACTAATAAATCCAGAGGTACAAGTAACAAGTGGAGATGTACTTATAGGTAAAACATCACCACCAAGATTCCTGGAGGATGTTGATGAGTTCGGAACAGTTGCTGAACGTAGACGTGAGACCAGTGTAACAGTAAGACATGGTGAACATGGAATTGTTGATAAAGTCATGCTCACAGAAACTGTTGAGGGAAACAAGTTAGCAAAGGTTAAGGTACGTGACCACAGACAACCAGAGTATGGTGATAAGTTTGCATCACGTCACGGACAGAAGGGTGTACTTGGACTTATTGTACCACAAGAAGATATGCCATTTAATGAGCAGGGAATGTGTCCAGACTTAATGATTAATCCCCATGCAATTCCATCAAGGATGTCTATTGGACAGATTATAGAGATGCTTGCAGGTAAAGCTGGTTGTATGGAAGGACACAGAATGGATGGAACACCATTTACTGGTGTATCTGAAGATGAAATTAAGGAATTACTTAAAAAGAATGGATTTGAAACTCATGGACGTGAACAGTTATATAATGGTATAACAGGTGAACGTTTCAATGCAGAGATCTTTGTAGGAGTAGCATACTACCAGAAATTACACCACATGACATCAGATAAGGTATATGCTAGAAGTAGAGGACCTGTACAGGTACTTACACGTCAACCTACAGAGGGTCGTGCACGTGAGGGTGGATTAAGATTTGGTGAGATGGAGCGTGACTGTCTAATTGCTCATGGTGCTGCATTATCACTCAAGGAAAGATTACTTGATGAGTCAGATAAGTATGAAGCATTAGTCTGTGGTGAATGTGGAAGACTAGCTATTAAGGATAAGATAAGAAACAGAACATACTGTGCTATCTGTGGTGAGACAGAAACATTCCCTGTAGAGATATCTTATGCATTCAAGCTCTTACTTGATGAATTAAAATCATTATGTATATCACCAAACCTTGTCTTAGAGGATAAAACATAAGCATGTATAAGGAGGATTAATAGTTGAAAGGAATATTTAAGAAAGTATCTGAAATAGACTTTGGTTTAATGTCTCCAGATGACATAAGAAAGATGTCTGTAACAAAGATTGTTACACCAGATACATATGATGAGGATGGATATCCAATTGAAGCTGGACTAATGGATCCAAGATTAGGTGTTATTGATCCAGGTCTTAAATGTCGTACATGTGGATCAAAGGGTGGTGAATGTCAAGGACACTTTGGTCACATTAATTTTGCACGTCCTGTTATACATGTAGGATTTGCTGACACAATACATAAAATCCTAAGATCAACTTGTCGTAGTTGTGGTAGAGTACTTCTAACAGAAACTGAGAAGGAAGAGTACAAGTACCGTTTAACAGATAAAATTGAACATGGAGAAGATATCTCTAAGTTATTAAAACAGATCAATCTTGCATCTAAGAATGATAAATGTCCTTACTGTGAGGAAGAGCAGATTGAGATCAAGATTGATAAACCTATATCCCTAGTTGAAGGTACATATAAGCTTACAGCTAGTGAGGTACGTGAAAGGTTAGAGAACATTCCTGAGGAGGATTATATCTATATTGGTATTAATCCTAAGGTTGCAAAACCTGAATGGATGGTATTAACAGTACTACCTGTACCACCAGTAACAGTTAGACCATCAATTACTCTTGAGACAGGTGAGAGATCTGAGGATGATCTAACACATAAACTTGTGGATATTCTACGTATCAACCAGAGACTTAAAGAGAACATGGAAGCTGGTGCTCCACAACTAATTATTGAGGATTTATGGGAACTATTACAGTACCACGTTACAACTTACTTTGATAATGAATCATCAGGAGTACCACCAGCAAGACATAGATCTGGTAGACCATTAAAGACTCTTGCACAGAGACTTAAAGGTAAAGAGGGTCGTTTCAGAAGTAATCTTGCAGGTAAGCGTGTAAACTTCTCTGCTCGTACAGTTATTTCACCTGATCCAAACCTTAGTATTAATGAGGTAGGTGTTCCTGAGATGATTGCTAAGGAGGTAACTGTACCTATTAATGTTACAGAGTGGAACATGGATAAGATGAAAGAGTACATTAATAATGGACCAGATGTACATCCTGGTGCAAACTATATCATACGACCTGATGGACGTAAGATCAGAGTATATGATGAGACTAAGGAAACTATTATGGAAAACCTTGAACCAGGATATACTGTTGAACGTCACATTATTGATGGAGATATTGTGTTATTTAACAGACAACCATCTCTTCACCGTATGTCTATGATGGCACACGAGGTACGAGTATTACCATACAAGACTTTCAGATTAAATCTATGTGTATGTCCACCATACAATGCTGATTTCGATGGTGACGAGATGAACATGCACGTATTCCAGACACCTGAGGCTCGTGCAGAGGCTAATGAGATTATGAAGGTACAGGAGCATATTCTCTCTCCACGTTATGGTGGACCAATTATTGGTGCAATACATGACCATATTTCTGGTGCATACCTCTTAACACATAAAGATACAGTTTATCCTGAGGATAAAGCATTCCAGATTATTAAGAGATCTAAGATGGAGCTTCCAGAGGCTAAGGGTCGTGACTGGACAGGTAAAGAGATATTCAGTTTACTTTTACCTGATAAGCTTAATCTTGTATATAAGGCTGAGATCTGTAAGAACTGTGAGGAATGTAAGTATCAAGACTGTGAATATGATGCATATGTTGTAATTAGTAATGGTCAGCTACTCCAAGGAGTAGTTGATGATAAAGGTTATGGTTCAGGTAGTGGAAAAATACTTGATGCTATCGTTAAACAGTTTGGTCCAAGTGAAGCAAGGCATTTCCTTGATCATTCTACTAAGTTCGCAATATTTGGTGGTGTAATGCAGAGAGGATTCACTACTGGTACAGCAGATGAGGAAATTCCTAAGGAAGCTGAAGACAGAATTGATGAACTACTCGAGAAGTCTGATAGTAAGGTAGAACAACTCATCCAAGCATATGAGAACAATGAATTAGAAGCTCTTCCAGGACGTAGTCTACGTGAAACCTTAGAGATGAAAATCATGCAGGTTTTAGGTGAAGCAAGGGATAACACTGGTGTAATTGCTGAGAGATACTTTGAGGATAGTAACAGTGCAGTTATCATGGCACAAACTGGTGCTCGTGGATCTATGCTAAACTTAACACAGATTGCTACTTGTGTAGGTCAGCAAGCTGTTCGTGGTGGACGTATTAACAGAGGATATAAGGATCGTACCCTACCACACTTCCATAAGGGAGATGTGGGTGCAAAAGCTAGTGGATTTGTTAACAGTAGTTACAAGAAAGGATTAGACCCATTAGAATTCTTCTTCCACGCTATGGGTGGTCGTGAAGGATTAGTAGATACAGCTATTCGTACAGCACAAAGTGGTTACATGCAAAGACGTCTAGTAAATGCTCTACACGATCTTAGTGTACATGAGGATGGTACAGTAAGAGATAATAAGGGAACAGTCATACAATTCAAGTATGGTGAGGATGGAATTAACCCTGCAAAGAGTGATTATGGACATGTAGCAAACCTTGATAAACTAATTGAAGAGATGAGATTAGATGATACTCATGGGGAGAGTGAATAGGAATGAATGTTGATCAAGTACAAGAAGTTGTAAACAGAGAAGGAGCTGACTTCTTTCCTATAAAGCTTGTTGAAGAGATTGCACAGGCTAGTGAGAGAAATAATTTAACTGATGAAGAACTAAATAAACTAGTCATCACAGTTAAAAACATGTATGAAAGAGAAGAGGTTGAACCTGGTGAATCAGTAGGTACAATTGCAGCACAATCTGTAGGTGAGCCAGGTACACAGATGACTATGCGTACATTTCACTATGCAGGTGTAGTAGAGTTAAACGTAACTCTTGGTCTTCCTCGTTTAATTGAGGTAGTAGATGCTCGTAAGAAGATATCTACTCCTACCATGGATATTTATTTTGATGAGGAATATAGAAATGATGAGGAATTCATTCGTAAGATGGGAAACAAAATTGGTAAGATCACACTCAATGATGTAATTAAGAATTTCAATGTAAACTATATTGATAATGTTATTACAGCAGAACTTGATATGGATATTATTAATGAAAGAAGATTGGATATTGATGAAATTATTGAGTTAATTCAAAAAACTTTTAAACAGGTAACAATAAATAATAACTTACTGAGTTTTGAAACCACACTTTCTAATGATGAAGAAAAAGTTCAACAAAGCATTCGAGAATTAAGATTCCTTGCTGATAAAATCAGAGATCTTCAGATTAGTGGTGTTAAAGGTATTGGTAAAGTAGTTATTCGTCATGAACATGGTGAATGGGTTATACATACTGAAGGTTCTAATTTAGGAATGGTTCTTAAATTAGAAGGTATTGATATAGTCAGAACCACTACAAACGATATCTTTGAAATTGAAAAAGTTCTTGGAATAGAAGCAGCACGAAATGCTATTATCCATGAGTTATACACAACAATGGAAGAACAGGGACTTAGTGTAGATATTAGACACATCATGCTAGTAGCAGATACTATGACTTCTGATGGTGTTGTAAAATCTATTGGTAGACATGGTATTAGTGGTGAAAAATCCAGTGTACTTGCACGTGCAGCATTTGAGGAAACTGGTAAACACTTACTTAATGCTAGTATCAGAGGAGAATCTGATAAACTCACAGGTATAATTGAGAATGTAATTGTTGGTCAACCAATACCCCATGGAACGGGGTCTGTTGGCGTTGTAATGAATAATAAAAAATAGGAGGCAGTAAATGGATATTGAAAGAGGGATACGTGTAGCCGTTGATACTGGTAAGGTTATATTAGGATCCAAAAAATCAGTACAAGCAATTAAGCTTGGTAATGGAGAATTAATTGTTATTGCAGATAATGCTCCAAAAGAATTAAAAGAAGATGTGGAAGTATATGCAAATCTTTCACAAATGCCAGTATATACATTTGAGGGATCAAGTGTAGATCTAGGTTCTGTATGTGGTAAACCATTTACAGTATCAGTCTTAGTGGTACAAGAACCTGGAGACTCTAACATATTAGCTATTAAGGAGTAAATTGTATTATGTCCGTCAAGTTGACAACCAATGAAATCAAGTATATTAGCTTGTTTGAAACAACAACAGGTGCAACGGTTAAGGATTGTATTATAGATGACGAACATAATAGAGTTACTTTTTTGGTAAAAAAGGGCGATATGGGATTAGCAATAGGAAAACGTGGAAGTACTATTGGTAAGATGCAAAAATCTGTTGATCGAAGTGTTGAAATAATAGAACACTCCGATGATCCCGGTGAATTTATAAAAAATTTATTATCATCATCTAAGATTAACTCTATAGAGTTTACAACTGATGCTAAAGGTAATAAAATCGCGACCTTAGATGTCGACTCAAAGACTAAACATTCTGCTATAGGTAAGGATGGACAAAATATTCAGCGAGCCAGACAATTTGCTAAAAGACAATTTGAAATTAGTAATATTATCATAAAATAACCATATTTATGATTTGTTTAGAATGATTCTAAACTGAAAACTCAGTTAATACTAACTATAATGAAAAGTCCAGAAAGGATTAATAAAACACACTATTGATAATCTTCATCTTAAATCATTGTGTTGTTTTATCTTTGAATAGAATATTAAAAAAATAATTAAAGTATAATGGAGGAATAAATTTGCCAGGACTATTTGCAGCAAAGAAATTAAAAGATAATAGACAGAATTTCCGATGGAAAGACACACAATATAAGAGAAAAACCCTCGGATTAAACATTAAAGCAGATCCACTAGAAGGATCACCTCAAGCTAGAGGAATTGTAATAGAGAAAGTAGGTATTGAGGCAAAACAGCCTAACTCTGCTATCAGAAAATGTGTAAGAGTTCAATTAATTAAGAACGGAAAACAAATCACAGCTTTCGCACCAGGTGACGGAGCTATTGGTTTTATCGATGAACACGACGAAGTAATGATTGAAGGAATTGGTGGACCATCAGGTAGGTCTATGGGTGATATTCCTGGAGTAAGATGGAAAGTTACAAAGGTTAATAACGTAGCTTTATCTGAAATGGTAAGTGGTAAAATCGAGAAACCTGTAAGGTAAATATTTTTCTAGGAGACTAATTAATGAGCTTTAAATTATTTGATAAATGGGATGTAACAGAAGTTACAGTAGAAGACTTAGGATTACAAAACTATATATGTCTAGATGAAGTAGTTGTACCACATACAATGGGACGTCATGTAAAAAGACAATTCGCTAAATCTAAAGTATCAATTGTTGAGAGATTAATGAATAAAATCATGAGAACTGAGAGAAACAGTGGTAAGAAGAATAAAGCTTACTCCATTGTTGAGGAAGCATTTGATATTATTCATGATAAAACAAATGAGAACCCTGTACAAGTTTTAGTAAAAGCTGTTGAGAACACAGCACCTAGGGAAGAGACCACACGTATAAAATACGGTGGTATAGGTTACCAGATAGCAGTAGATATTGCACCACAAAGAAGAGTAGATCTCTCATTAGGTTTCTTAACTAAAGGGGCAATGCAAGTTGCATTTAAGAACAAAAAGTCAGCAGCTAAATGTTTAGCTGATGAATTATTATTAGCTTCACAGGAAGATTCCAGAAGCTTTGCTTTACAAAAGAAAGAAGAGAAAGAAAGAGTTGCAAGAGCAGCACACTAATTTTGTAACATTAATGTTACATCTTTCTTTTATTTTTAAGAGTATAACTTTTTTATACATATTTTACTTGAATTTTTTTATAAAATTTTATAACTTATTAGAACTAAACATATAATTATAGTAAATTAATGAAAATTTAGTCATATTACTAGGTGATATTTTTGAGTCGACGAGATCAAATGGTAAATAAAATTAAAAAATTGATGTATGAGCCAGACCAAATCAGAAACATTGGTATTGTAGCTCATATTGACCACGGTAAAACAACTCTATCAGATAACTTACTTGCAGCAGCAGGTATGATTTCATCTGAATTAGCAGGAGATCAAAGATTCCTTGATTTTGATGAACAGGAACAAGATAGGGGAATCACAATTGATGCAGCAAACGTATCAATGGTTCACACATATGAGGATAATGAATACTTAATTAACCTTATTGATACACCAGGACACGTAGACTTTGGTGGAGACGTAACACGTGCAATGAGGGCTGTAGATGGTGCTGTAGTAGTTGTATGTGCAGTAGAAGGTGTAATGCCTCAGACAGAAACTGTATTAAGACAGGCTCTAAAGGAAAATGTAAGGCCAGTACTATTTATTAACAAGGTAGATAGACTTATAAATGAGTTAAAACTTGATGATACAGAATTACAAGCAAGATTTGTTAAAATCATTACTGGAGTAAACAAACTCATCAAGAACATGGCTCCAGAACAACATAAGAAGGATTGGCAAGTTAAGATCGAGGATGGTACAGTAGCATTTGGTTCAGCATACCACAACTGGGCTATCAATGTACCTGAAATGATGAAGACAAACATTACCTTCAAAGATATTGTACAATATTGTAATGAAGATAACCAGAAGGAATTAGCTAGCAAGATTAAGATTGAAGAAGTAATTCTTGGTATGGTAGTAGAACACTTACCTAGCCCTAAGGTTGCACAGGAATACCGTGTACCTAAGATCTGGTCAGGAGATATTGAATCTGTTGAAGGACAGGGTATGATATCCACAGATTATGAGTCACCACTTGCAGTAATGGTTACAGATGTAAGTATTGATAAGCACGCTGGTGAAATAGCAACAGGTCGTGTATATGGTGGATCAATCGAGAAAGGATCAGAAATCTTCTTTGTAGGTTCACAATCCAAGGCTAGAACACAACAAGTAGGAGTATATATGGGACCAGAACGTATTAACACTGATGTTGTACCTGCTGGTAACATTGTAGCAATTACTGGTGCAAGAGGAGCTATTGCTGGTGAAACCATCACTGATGCTCAACATAATATTGCACCATTCGAGAGTTTAGAACACATATCTGAACCTGTAGTAACAGTTGCTGTAGAAGCAAAGAACACTAAGGATTTACCTAAACTTATTGAGGTATTAAGACAAGTAGGTAAAGAAGATCCAACACTACGTGTAGAAATTAACGAAGAAACTGGTGAACACTTAATTGCTGGTATGGGTGAGTTACACTTAGAAGTTATGATCCACAGAATTAATGAAAAAGGTCTAGAAGTAGAAACATCTGAGCCTATTGTAGTATATAGGGAAACTATTGCTGGTACAGCAACAAATGTTGAGGGTAAATCACCTAACAAACATAACAGATTCTACATAGACATTGAACCATTATCTGATGATTTAATGGATGCTATATCTGAGGGTGAAATACCTGAGGGTAGAGTAAAAGGTAAAGAATCAACAAAAGTATTCCAAGATCATGGTATGGATAAAGATGAGGCTAAGAAAGTATGGGATGTATACAAACACAGTATCTTCGTAAATAAGACACGTGGTATCCAATACTTAGATGAGATTAAAGAGTTACTCATGGAAGGATTTGAAAGTGCACTAGATGATGGACCATTAGCTGATGAGAAAGCTATGGGTATAAAAATCAATCTTATGGATGCAAAAATACACGAAGATGCAGTTCACAGAGGTCCAGCACAAGTATTACCTGCTATCAGAAAAGCAGTATATGGTGGTATAATGTTAGCACAGCCAACATTAATGGAACCTATGCAGAAAGTATTCATAAGTGTACCACAAGATTACATGGGTGCAGCTACACGTGAAATCCAGAATAGACGTGGACAAATTGTTGAGATGGGTCAAGAAGGAGATATGTCAACAATTGAGTCAAAAGTACCTGTAGCAGAAATGTTTGGATTTGCTGGTGATATTAGATCTGCAGCAGAAGGACGTTGTATATGGTCAACAGAAAACTCTGGTTTCGAGAGAATCCCTAGAGAGTTACAGAATCAAATTGTAAAAGAGATTCGTCAAAGAAAAGGTTTAAGTCCAGAACCATATGGGCCAGACCACTATTTAGGATAAGTATCTTATACTTATCTTCTTTTTTTTATTACCTAATACATAAGGTATATAAATAACAATTAACATAAAGATTAATTAATAAAATATAGTTTTATGTCTCTAAGAGATATGAACTATAGACGGTAATTAAAGATAATAATTAGGAATATGTTTTATAAGGGAATATAACTATTCCCTGGTTATATTTCTTTATTTACATTATTTCTTTATTACTAGGTTAGGGGACGTTCTCTAGATGAATAATCTAGCAATCGGCTTTCTAACAACTATAAATTAGCCTATCTTCGTGATAGTTCTTGATTTATAATTTATATCAATACATGTTTAATATATGGAGGATATATAATGGCAAAAGATAAAACACATATTAATTTAGCATTTATAGGTCACGTAGACCACGGAAAATCAACATTAGTAGGACACCTTTTATTATTAGAAGGAGCAATTGCAGAACAGCAATTAGATGAAGGTGAAGATAAGTTCAGATTTGTTATGGACAAACTCGGAGAAGAAAGAGAAAGAGGAGTAACAATAGACTTAGCTCATGCAAAATTCGAAACTCAAAAATACGAGTACACTGTAGTAGATTGTCCAGGACACCGTGACTTCATTAAGAACATGATTACTGGTGCTTCACAAGCAGATGCTGGTGTATTAGTAGTAGCAGCAAATGACGGTATCATGCCTCAAACACAAGAACACGTATTCTTATCCAGAACTTTAGGTATCAACCAGTTAATTATCGCAGTTAACAAGATGGACTTAGTTGACTACTCTGAGGATAAGTTCAACGAGTTAAAAGATGAATTAAGTAAGCTAATAAGTCAAGTAGGATTCAAACCTTCAGAAGTACCATTCATCCCAATTTCCGCATTTGAGGGTGACAACATAACAGAGAAGAGTTCAAACACTCCATGGTACAAAGGTGAGACCTTAGTTAAACTATTAGATAACCTTGATGAACCAGATAAACCTGTAGACTTACCATTAAGATTACCTGTACAGGATGTTTACTCCATCACTGGTGTAGGTACAGTACCTGTAGGAAGAATCGAGACTGGTGTATTACACACTGCAGAACAAATTGCATTTGAGCCAGCAGGAGTAACTGGAGAAGTAAAATCTATTGAGATGCACCACGAAGTTCTTGAAACAGCAGAACCTGGAGACAACGTTGGATTCAACGTAAGAGGTGTAGGTAAGAACGATATTAAGAGAGGAGATGTAGCAGGTACTACTAAGAACCCACCTAGTGTTGCAAAAGAATTCAAATCACAAGTTGTTGTATTACAACACCCTGGTGTAATCACAGTTGGTTACACACCTGTATTCCACGCACACACAGCACAAGTTGCATGTACTTTCTTATCCTTAGATACCAAATTAGACCCAGCAACAGGACAGCCTAAAGAGGAAAACCCAGACTTCCTTAAGACTGGAGATGCAGCATTAGTTACCATTAAACCAACAAAACCTATGGTAATTGAGAACATCCAGAAGATTCCACACATGGGAAGATTCGCTATCCGTGATATGGGACAAACAGTAGCAGCAGGTGTATGTTTAGACATTACTGATGCTAAATAAGTAAATTAATTTTTACTTATTAATCTTTTTTATTTTAACTTGATTTCTACAATAACTATTTTATTAGATTACTTAATCAAAGACTAATGCATTATGTGTTTATTTTTTGATTAATAGTTGTTAGAGTCAGTGTGATATATTTATTAGGGAGAATATAAATGAACAAAGCTAGAATTAAATTAACTGGTACAGACCCAGAAAAGATTGCTGATGTTTGTGATCAATTAAAACAGATAGCTGAGAGAACTGGTGTTGATTTATCTGGTCCTATCCCTTTACCAACTAAAAAGTTAGTTGTACCTACCAGGAAGAGTCCTGATGGTGAGGGTAAAGCTACATGGGAAAAGTGGGAGTTAAGAATTCATAAACGTCTTGTAGGAATTGAAGCTGATGAACGTGCTATGAGACAAGTTATGAAAGTTAATGTTCCAGATAATGTAAGTATTGAGATCGAACTTAAAGCTTAATTAAAACAATAAACTATATAAATTATTACTAACTAACATAGTAATAGTTGTATAGTCAATTCTTATTTTTTATAATGCCGAGATAGCCTAGCCAGGTAAGGCGCGGGACTTGAGATCCCGTGGAGTTTCTCCTCATGGGTTCAAATCCCATTCTCGGCGTATTTTAATTTATTAATTCTATTTTTAAATAAATACTTTTAGTTTTATATGTATTTTGTTCTCATGTTTGTGAGGAATTAAACATTCTGATATAGTTTTTACTATTTTAATTTTTTTTAATACTTTTTTA
>JAJQHG010000105.1 GCA_021199865.1 Methanosphaera sp.
TTCATAAGTGATACATTAAATACACATTACATGAACAATTATAAACAATAATAAAAACTAAAAAAAGTAATACTAATTAAGTAAAAAAAATAGTAAATAAAAACAAGATCAATAAATAAGAAATTTATAGAATTAATTACTAATTTCCTTATCATTAACTTCTCTGTGATAATTAGGACAACTACCTAGAGTATAACCTAGAACTAGATAGAAGCTTGCTTCTTGGTCAGTAATATTCCAATCATTATCAGATCTTAATAAACATATAGCTGCTTCTTCCTCTAACTCCTTGAAAATTGCATCATAATCACGAGTTCTCTTAATTACTACAGTATAAAATACTTTAATATCATCATGACTTAATGTATCCTTAATATACTCTACTGAAGGAGTAGCCTTTAATTCTTTATACTCCATATGTGTAAGTTTTCTAAGAAGTAATCCTATAAGGAAAGATGCCTTCTTATCATTACTAACGAGTATTTCATCTAGAACATATCTATGCTCTATAACTAAACTATTATCCATAACTAGGCCTCCTAAAATATTTTATCTATTATACTAGTAACCTTTAATATATCAGTATCACTCTTATCAAGACGTTTCATTGACTTAGCAGCAGCTTCAACAGGGGTATCATTACACTCCATCATGTACTGACTAATATGAGTCATAAACATCCTAAACTCATTCTTATTACTAAAAACATTTCTAAGTACACGATCAGCATCCCTCTCATTATCAGCATCCATTGTTGGCTCTTCATGAGTAATACCATTTATTGCATCATTAATTACATCAACATCATAATACTTTAATAATTCCTCAAGAAATGCTTCATTCATAAGTTTACGATTATCCTGATGTTTTCTAAGTCTCTTATTATCATGAACCTTTTCAATAAAGCCATCATAGAATAATTCAACTTCAGACTCAGACTTAAATAATACAGGTACAATCTCTAATAAGTTTGAGTCTACATTTAATCCTACAAACTCTTCATCCTCATCCTCTTCTTCCATTCTCTTAACTTCTTCAGGTTTCATCATCATCATCTCTATCAATTAGTAATGTTAATTTATCTATCTTTTCATGTAAACTTACTATATCCTCATTTAAATTATCTACCTTTCTTTTCAACTCTTCATTCTGTTGCTCTAATACATCCACATGATCCTTAATTTCCTTACGTGTCTCTTTCTCTGGTACTTCAACATATAATGCAGACATTGCAGCAGTAAATATACTAATAAAGAATACTCCCATGACAATTGTTAATACTCCCATAACACGTCCAGGTATTGTTACAGGTATAATATCACCATATCCAACACTTGTTAGTGTTTCTAGTAAATACCATGCTGAATCAAATATTGTTGGAAATGATGGATCTAACCCATATAATATGATTGTTGCAACAATAAAGTATATTATTACAATAATTGATATTGCTTTAAGTAACCTATTCTGTATAAATTTTCTTAGTGCACCAACCCTATAATTACGGAAATTTACTAGTTTAACTAACTGAAATATTCCAACAATTCTCACTAATCTAGTAATCTTTAAGAATGCTAAATAATTCATAAATATTAAATTAAAAGGAATAATCGAAATTATCTCTAATATGTTATCCTTAATAAATTGAGTTAATGACATATCAGAATTCTTATATTCATCAATTAAATTAAAGAATAATAAGATACATACAACTAAGTCAAAATATGATATAAATAGGGAATCCCTATTAGATAGGGGATATATAGTCATTGAAAGAATAAGTAATAAATCAATAACAATCATTAATGCAAGAATAACATCCTTGAATTCAGCATACAACTGCCGTCTTTCATCAGTAATATACCTACTAATATTTAACTTCATTATACATCCCTATTATTATTATATATTATTAATTTAGATATCATGTATACTTAATTTTTATGTATCTAAAATAGTTATTAAATTAACAAAAATAGTTATTAAAAAGGAGGGGGTTAAATAAAAAAGAAAAACTTATAATTGTGAAGCAATTTCTCTTACTTTCTCAATATCTTTTTCTAGTTCTTCCTTATCTCCTTTACCAGTGTTACCCATACTTGTAACATTACCAATTACTTCCATACCCATGTAACCAAATGGCATTGTCTTAAGTGAATCTATGTAATCTCCAAATACGTTCTCAGGTTGTCCCTGTGTAAATATTGTTACAACCTTCTTTCCTTCAAGGGTCTTGTTTTCATTTCTTGAGATTTGATAGAATCTGTCAATAAAGGCCTTAGCTTGTGCAGTCATTTGACCATAATATATTGGGGATGCAAATACTAATACATCAGCCTCAAGTAAAGATTTAATGATATCATTACCATCATCATCTATTACACAATCACCATTTACACATGCCATACATGCATTACAACCAAATAACTTTTTCTGGTTTAAGAATATATATTCTGTATCAGCATCAACAGCATCTAAAAATTCTTTTACTAATGTATCACAATTTCCATCCTTTCTAGGACTTCCTACTACTCCTAAAACTTTCATTTTCTCATTACTCCTTAATAAGATTATAATAAAATTTTTTTATAAATTATATTTGTATAAATTATACTTTATTATACATTATAATATATTATTA
>JAJQHG010000028.1 GCA_021199865.1 Methanosphaera sp.
ATAGGTAATATATTATATCTTAATATTAAACTCCATTAAAAATAATTAAATATTATAAAGTTTGTTCTACTTAAATATTTTTTTTTAAAACCTAAAAAAAATCATATTTATATACTATAAACAAATTATAATTTATATAGAATAAAATTATTCTAATAAACAAAATAAAACTAAAATTAAGAGGTAATTATTATGGCAAAGAAAGGATATACACAAAGAACAAGAGACTTTTTAGGACAAGAAAAAGTTAAATACTTCGTTGGTGGAATGGTTACAGCATACGTAATTAAAAAAGTAGCAGAAACAGATGCAGCACATAAAGCAGCAGTTTCCCTAACAGCTGGTGCACTAAACATAAAAGATAATATAGAGTCTGGAATAGAAAATATTAAAGAAGATGCTGAAGACATCCATGAAGAAGCAAAAGAAAAACAACAAATCGAGATTTATGGTCCAGAAGATGTAGAAGAGGAAGAAGAAAAAGAAGATGAAGAATAATTCTATATTATTTTCCTCATAAACCCCCTTATTTTAATCCATTTATTTGAAGGATAATACAATGAAATATAAAATAGTTTACGATAACAATAAGAATATTATCCGTGTACGAGCTGGTAAAGCTGCTTTTAATAAAGAACAAGGTTATGGGTTATCAAAATTATTAAGTACAAAGAAGGGTGTGCAATCTGTTAAAGTTTCTGCAGTAAATGGTAGTATATATGTAAAATATACTGGAAGTAAAAAGAGGATCTTCAAATACATATCTGATATTAAGAGATCTGATTTAGTTGAAGCAGAACCAACAGTAGAAGAAATGTCACGTGAAACTAATAGAGTCTACATTAACAAGATTCTGAAAAATATAGTATCACGATATGCATGTCAATTAATTCTACCTATAGGACTTAATAATCTAGTAGTACTCTATAAGTCTATTCCTTACTTAATGAAAGGATTTAACAGTCTTAGAAACTTAAGCTGTGATGTAGATTTACTTGATGCAACAAGCCTATTTGTAACACTAAGCCAAGGTATGTTTAATGTATCAGGTTCAATAATATTCTTACTAGGACTCTCAGAGATATTAGAGGAATACACAATTGAGAAGACAAAACATTCACTAGAAAATAGTTTAATGCTAAATATCAACAAGGTATGGATAGAAACAGAAACTGGTGAAGAAGTACAAATACCATTTAATAGCCTAAAAGAGGGAGATAAGGTAATTGTAAGAACAGGTTCTATTATACCAGTAGATGGAACTATCATTAATGGTGAAGCAGAGATTAATGAATCTACTATGACTGGTGAATCATTAGCCGTACATAAGGATGAAGGAACAACAGTATATGCTGGTACAACAATAGAAGATGGTAATATTGTTGTTAATGTAGAGGCTTTAAATGAATCCACAAGAATAAATCAAATAGTTGATATGATTGAGGGATCAGAAAAAGCAAAGGCAAGTATTCAGAGTAAAGCTGAAAATCTAGCAGATTCAATAGTACCATGGAACTTCCTAGTAACAGGACTTACATATCTAATTACAGGTAGCTCTATTAAAGCTATATCTGCCCTAACAGTAGATTATTCATGTGCTATTAAGCTTGCAACACCTATATCAATTATTACAGCAATGCGTGAAGCATCAGAACGAGAGATAGTTGTCAAAGGTGGAAGATACTTAGAAGCATTTGCAAGAGCTGATACTATAATCTTTGATAAAACAGGTACACTAACTGAGTCTTGTCCTAAGGTTGCAAAAACTATATCATTAGGAGTACTATCTGATGATGAAGTACTACGTCAAGCAGCATGTATGGAAGAACACTTCCCACACAGTGTGGCAACAGCAATTACTAATGAGGCAAAGGAACGTAATTTACACCACGGAGAAGAATTACACTCAGAGGTAGAATATATTGTAGCTCATGGTATTGTAACAACACTTGTAGGTAAACGTACTGTACTAGGTAGTAGACACTTTGTAGTAGAGGATGAAGGAGTAGAGATCTCTGATGAGAAACAGAAGATTATCGAAGAAAACATTGAGAAGTACTCTGTTATCTATCTAGGAATTGATGGTGTACTTGAGGGTATTATTTGTATAAATGATCCACCAAGAAAAGAGGCTAAGGAAGTATTATCAGAACTTAGAAAACTAGGTATAAATAATATTATTATGCTTACTGGTGACTCTGAGAATGCTGCATCAACTACAGCTGAATTACTAAGTATTGATCAATATAAATCACAGGTACTACCTGAGGATAAAGCAAGTATAGTAGAGGAAATTAAATCTAAGGGAAACAAAGTAATCATGGTGGGTGATGGTATAAATGATTCACCAGCATTGTCTGTAGCTGATGTGTCTGTAGCAATGAAAGATTCATCTGATTTAGCTCGTGAAGTAGCAGATATTACACTACTTAGACCATCATTACATGACTTGATAACAGTAAGACTATTAAGTCAACAAATGCTTGATCTAATTAACTCTAACTATAGGATGATCCTTACATTCAATACATTCTTCATGTTATTAGGACTAACGGGTGTAATTACTCCATCTACAACATCAGTACTACATAATGGTTCAACAATGCTTATTGGATTAAATAGTACACGATCTAAAAA
>JAJQHG010000059.1 GCA_021199865.1 Methanosphaera sp.
CTGATAATCCAATATATATTACTGCATATATTTATACTTTTAATGGATCTGTAAATAATACAGATATACTTGAAGGAGTTGTTAAGTAATAACCAATACCATTAATAACTTGACCATCAACTACTTCTCCAAGAATAGGATGACCTAAAGATTGGAATAAACCTGCAAATAATTGTACATTTAAGAATAATGCATTTACAAGTATAACTGGCATGTTACTAGCATAAATAAATTTTAATGGATATTTTGAACGAACTCCTTTAGCTCCACCATAAGATAATGGAATTTCTACTCTCATTGACTCAGCATATACAACAACGAAGAATACAACAATTGTAGCTAAGAGTGGTAATAATAAACTGAAATCTGGTTGACCAGTAGTTAATGAATATATAAATGCTGGTATATCACCTGCTGGTACATCTGATCCAGATGTAGTTAAGAAGTTAAATCCTCCAACTAATATCTGTTCAGATACTCCTGCAGCAATGAATAAACCGATTCCACTACCAAAACCCCATTTACTTACAACTTCATCCATATAAATTATTAGGATACCACCAAGAACCATTTGTAATATAAGTATTAGAGTATAATCACTTGATATAGGAGGCATTGAACCTGTTAGTACAAGTACTGCCCCTTCAAACAATGTTAATAATATTGCTAATAATTTCTGTGTTCCCTGAAATGCAGCTTTGTCTTCCGAAAGAGACAAATCCAAATTAATCAATTTACCTCCGACTAATAACTGCATGACAATAGACGCTGTTACTATAGGACCAATACCCAATGTGAGTAATGAACCATAGCTTCCAGCCATTACTGATCTAATCTGAGCAAATTGATCTACTGCTGTTGAACTAAGACCATATAATGATATCTGTGTTAATATAAAGTATACTATTAATATTACTACTGTCCATTTTATCTTCTCTCTAAAATCAAGATGTTTATCCGGATTTGCTACTTGAGGTAAAAGAGAATAAAATGGCTTTAAACTATCTAATGCGGACATATTTGCTCCTATAAAAATATATGAATATTTTTGCTAGATTTAAATAATCTCGGCTACACCACCAGCTTCTTCTATTTTAGTTATTGCACTTTTAGAGAACTTTGGTGATCGGATAGTCATTGCTGAAGAAATATTACCTTTACCTAATACTTTATTGTAACCAAGATCTGTTACATCAAGTACTATTTGGCCATCTTCTTTTGTTGCAATTTCCTGATCTAAAAGTTTATCAATCTCATTGTCAATAAATAATAGATTTACTGGTTTATATTCATCAATAGTCTTTTGTGGACGTTTAAATCCATATTTTCCAAAGTGTTTAGGATCGTTGATAACCATCCAAGTCCAGTGATGTTTATTTCCACCTGCTTGACCACGACCTCCGCGATGTCCTGCACCACGTCTCTTCTTAGTACATCCACCACCAACAGATCTTGAACCTCTAAGTTTTCTGATTTTTTTAGTTTTTCTAATCATTCATGACACCCTTTATATCATCTTTTCGATTAATTCATTGATATTTTCAGATCTGTATCCGAGAGATCCACCCTCATTATATGTCTTCTTAGTGTTCTCATAACCCTTTCTAGGAGGACTTAAACGGAAGATAGGTTTAAGGCCAACTTCTTTAAGAGTTGTTTCACCATTATAGAGGGCAGTTGCTAATGAATCAATTGAATCATAGTCAGTATTTTCCTTTACATATTCCTCAGTAACTCTCTTGTTACCAGGTAGTCTTCCACGTTCAGCTAATAATAACTTGTAGGTCTCCTCAGAAACTTCTCCCCAAGTAATATAATCCTTACCTTTCTGTAACATTCCTTTGTAACTAGATGTTTCAGGTATTACTACTGCATGACTAATTCTTGTAAGATTTAACATATCAAGTGTATCTGCGAGATTTTTCTTAATGCCTGTCCTTCCACGAACTCTTATAACTGCATACATTATTACACCTCAGATTTACTCTATTACTCCAAGAGCTTTAAGATCCTTTTCACTAGTCTTTACAGAGGATAATGCTTTGAGAGCATCAAATACTGCACCTGCAAAGTTAATGGTTGTCTGTGTCTGTCCACTACACATGGACCATACATCATCAATACCAGCTAAGGAGAGAATAGTTTTTCCTACATCACCAATAGCTAATCCTACACCTGCTGGTGCTGGGATTAATGTAACATTTACACTACTCATTTTACCTTCAACTTTGTATGGTACTGTGTGTTGTCTTCCACATCCACAACCCCAGTCTCCACAACCTCTTCGTACTTTAATGAGATTGTATTTAGCATCATCAACAGCTTTTCTGATAGCTGGACCTACTTCCTGGCTTTTACCTTGACCTAATCCAACATATCCGTTTCTGTTTCCTACAGATACAATTACTCTAAAGTTAACTTTTCTACCAGATTTATGCATTCTTTGAACAAGGTTAACATCCATAACTTCTTCTTCAAGATCTGGTAATAGTGCGTCAACAATTTCTAATTCCATTATTGGAAGACCTTTGTCTAATATTTGATCAATATCAGTTATTTCGCCTTCTTTAACTTTCCATCCAAGCTCTGTTTTTGGTTCCCAATTTTCAATATTGAACTTGTTGGAATTATTCTTATTGTTTGATCTATTTGATCTTTTGCTCATTGTGTTGCCTCATCTATTTTATTTTTAACGCTATCAAAGTGATCTGGTATTTCTTCTGGAGATAATCCACATCTTATGTAGTTAGCAAATTTAGCATTCTTTTCTTCATCATCCATGCTTTCTGCGTATTGTGCAATGTGTTCTCCTCTGATTCTTGAATCATCTGGAAGAATACTATCATTATGAGGTATGTATAAACCTGCATCTACTGCACCTTTGAGGGTAGCATAGATTTTTGTACCTCTAATGGAGTGTTGAAGACCTATATCAAGTATAGTTTCATCATAACCTTCATTTAAAGCTTTTTTACCGAATAAGTAACCAGTTAGATAAGCAGCAGATGTGTTTTTACCATTTCCTAACCATCCATAATTCTTTAGTTCCTTAGAGGTAGCTGAAACTAGTGTCTCATCACCATTTTCACCAATCTTAAGTAATTGAGTTATAGTGTGATTAGAAGTGATTCTAACAACCATTCGTGTTTTGTCTAGGTCAACTAATTTATATCTTTTATTGTAATTAGTTTTACCTTCTCTTCTTCTCTTGAATTGTACTTTATATGTTGCTCCTCGTGCCACTTTCTATTCCCCCGTTTCTTTAAGCATTCCGTGGTCTTTTGCATAAGATTTCATGTATGATTTACTTCTGAATGATCCACCCTTTGCCATATTGTATAATTTACGGTATGTGGTTCTATCAATCTCGTCGTTATCACGCATGTCTTTAAGAACAACTCTTAAAGAACGGATTGTACTCATCCATGCTTGTTTCTTAGGAGTTCTTGCTTTCTTTGCCCCTTTTCTACTACCATGGCCTTTTCTTCTTCCTTTCTTCTTTTGTTCAGCATTCTTTTTGCTTCTGTAACTGCTTATTCCTGTAGCAGGTCGTGCTTTGATGATCCCGTCATTAATCAAAGCTCTTATACTGGATCTTGTGATTGCTCTAGATACTTCTTCCATGTGATCTGGATCAATCCATACCCTGTTTACTCCAACTTTTAGGATTTTTGCAGCTAATTTTTTCTGTGTGGTAAGATTCATGAAAATCCTCCTAATGTAATATCTAATATTTTCATATAATGTATTCTAAATGAACCACTACAATCAATATTTAGTTTAATATTTTTACCCCAAGCTTTTTAGCTTCTGCAACAATTAACTGTCTTTTTCTGTTTCCTACTGTTGCACTAATTCGAGCTGCATCAGTTTCTGGATTCAAAGCTTTGATTTCCTCAACATTTGATACTAGTATATCCTTGAAACCTGATGGATGTAATCCACGGGTACTCTTAGGACTACGGTATCCTACCCTAGCCATTGCAGGTTTTCTTGCTTGGTATCTTCGTCTTTTACTTAGTTTACCTCTTGGTCTACGGTAACTATCACCAAGCTTTTTGTATCTCCAATGTTCTTGTCTTTTAAAGGTTGGTTTTTTAGTCATAGTAACATCCTCTTATTTATTCCTCAATTTCTTCCTGACTCTTATCAACTAAGTAGATTCCATCCTGGAATATACGTGGGTCTCTTCCCTTAATCTTGGTAGCTTGTTCAATGTTAGCCATTGTTTGACCAACTTCTTCTTTATTAATACCAGTAATTGTTACATCTTCTCCCTTTACTGATACCTTTGCATCACCAATAATTTTTGCCACACGTGGACTTCTTTCTCCAAGGAAGTTGTCAATTGTTACAATGTTACCTTTTACTTTCACTGTCATTGGAAAGTGAGCATAGACTATTTTCATTTTGTAGGTAAAACCATGTTTTACCCCATAAATCATATTATTAATATGAGATTTTATAGTTCCAACCATAGCTTTATCCTTTCTATTAGGAAATGCTACACTTACGATAACATTTTCTTCATCTTTAGATATGGTTATTTTATTATGGTTGAAGTTTCTCTTAATTTCTCCACCGTTTCCTTTAACTGTAACATCAGAATTATCTATTGTAACAGTTACATCCTCAGGAACAGGGATTATCTCTGTTATATCTGCTAATTTAACCATTATTTCACCTAATTTAATATACGTATACTAATAATCTTCCACCAATTCCAGCTTCCTTAGCTTCATGGTGAGTCATAACACCTTGAGGTGTAGTTACTATTAATATACCAAAGTTTTTTGCTGGTAAGTATCTTTTTTCAAATTTCTCGAATTCTGTATTTTTTACAGCGTGACGTGGCTTGATAACTCCACACTTGTTTATGTTACCAACTAATTCAACGTTAAATATACCAGCTTTACCATCATCAACTAATTCGAAATTTCCTATATAATTCTCCTTCTGCATGGTACTTAAAACATGACCAATAAGTTTTGATGCAGGTTTGATAACACAACTATCATTACCCTGTAACTCATTGTTTCTAATGTTTGTTAATGCATCTGCAAGAGGATCCATGAGAGACATTCTTTAAACACTCCTTTTAATTATATTTCTTAAAACCGATCTTTGGAGCAATTTCTCTAAAGCATTGACGACATAGGTTTAAACCATATCTTCTTACAATAGCTGAATGATCTCCACATCGACTACATGTTCTTGCTGCTTTTCCATATTTTTTAGCCACAATAATCACCTTACTCTATAGTAACCTGGAATTTTTCCTTCATGTATTCCATGGATTCTTCTTTTGTAACTCTTTGTGTTTGAGGTAATTTTTTAGGTTTGAGTCTTCTTTCCTTAATTCTGTGACCAGGTTTCTGGAATGTTACAGATACATCCATACCAAAAATTCCTATATCTGGATCATATCTTACACCCGGAATATCAATATGTTCTCTTATACCAAAGGAAACATTACCTTCCTTATCAAATTGAGAAGCTTTTATTCTGTTTTCTAGTCCAGATAATACCATGGATATAATCTTATCAGCCTTTTCTCCACGTAGTGTAACTTTACATGCGATAGGCTGTTTCTTTCTTATACCAAACTCAGGGTTTGTAACCTTAGAATAGGTTCTTACAGGTTTTTGATCAACAAGGCTTTCAATTAATTTTTCTGCTCTTGTTAATTTTTCTCCACCTTCACCTACACCAATATTAACAGTTGCCTTTGCAATATAAGGTTTTTCCATTACATTCATCTTAGTTCTCTCCTAATAATGATATAACAGGTTTATCTGTACCGATAACAAATACGTATCTTGTTAATGTTAAGAAAGAACCCTCATCTGTCTCAACTAATACTGTGTTAGACTTAGATGATCTAGTAACATTAATACTATCAATCTTACCTAATTCACCTATGTGTTTACCACCAGTAATTAATGCAAGTGCTCCTTCTTCAAACTTAATTGAATCAGATACTTTTTGTTCAGGGATATTTAATAATAAAACATCGTTTGTATTATAATCATCCTCTGTTATTACATTTCTACCATCGTGTAGGTTGAGTTGTGTCTTACCACCTTTGATAGTAGTCTTGTTATCAATTGCTACTAACTTAAAGTTAGCATCCTTTTCATCAATTTCGTGGAGTATTAATCTTCCCTTATAATCTTGTAATAATCTGTAGTGTTTGTTGATCTTAGGAATTGAAATAACATCCATAAATCCTACAGGGAATCTGTGATCCTTACGTGGTGTACCATCAACTAATACATCACCATTATTTAAGATTATTTTAGCCTCACGAACATTTTCAGCTAATCCTAAAATTTCTCTTAATACCATAACTAAAGGTATTGAATCTTCTATAGCATGAGTACCTGGAGCAGTTTTGGTTGTCCAAGTCTCTTCCTTAATATGGATAGGCCATGTTTTAGGAGCTTTATATCTCTTTAAATGTTTTCTTGATCCCATATTTGCCATATTTATGCCTTCCTATTTAATGCATTATTTCTTCTCTCATCATCTAAGTATACTTCAGTTAATACTAGGTTTGATGGGTGAATTGGTTGGTATAATTTAGATCCATCTTGTTTTTGACTTGATGCACCGTCAACTAATACACGGTAATTCTTAAGATCTATACCTTCAACTTTACCTTCTGTTCCCTTAAAGTCACCACGAACTATTTCAACCTCATCCCCTTTTCTTACTGGGAATGATCTTTTGTTGAACTCTTTTCTTAACTCTTCTGAGAGATGTACACTCATTGATTGATGACGTTTGTGTAATGGTGCAGTATATAATGCTTTACGTTGTTTTCTTGGTTGTTTTGACATATTATTCACCTTATACAATTATACTTGCAGCACTACCGATTGCTGGCCAAAGATCTGCAGCTTCTTTTGCTATAGGACCTCTGATTTCTGAACCCTTTAGAACTCCTTCCTCAGTAATGAGAACTGCTGCATTATCTTCAAACTTAACTCTTAAACCATCAGCACGTCTATATTCCTTTTTCTGACGGACTACTACTGCTGTTGTTACTTCTCTTCTCATGTCAGCTGTTCCCTTCTTAACGGAAATAACTACCATGTCACCAACTCCAGCTGAAGCTAGTCTCCTTCTTACTCCCTTAAATCCTTTAACTGAAAGAATTTCTACTTCACGTGCCCCAGTATTATCAATACATTTAAGAACTGCACCTATAGGAAGTGATTTGGAGACATTTGATGTAATTGCTTTCATTTTAATTATTCTCCTTCTTTAACTTCTACTAGCACAAAATGTTTTGTTTTACTAAGTGGTCTGCATTCTGCAATCTTTACAGAATCGCCAACTTCAACATCAAGACAATCTGGTTTATGTGCTTTTATCTTAGAATTTCTTTTCTCGTATCTTTCATATTTCTTAATAAACTTGTAGAAACTTCTTTCCACAGTAATTGTACGATCTGCCTTATCACTAATAACTGTTCCTTCTATAACTTGACCTCTAACAGAGAGTCTACCGTGAAATGGACAGTTAGGATCATGACATTCCTTTTCTGGTTGCTTAACATTAATGCCTACCATTGTATCACCTAATTTTTCTAAATTTCTTCTTTATCCGGTCTTCAGGGCGGGCTACTATAACGTTACCGTCAATTGATACTTTTGTACCATCATGTAAACTAAATAAAAATGTTACATCATTCTTTGGTACTAATTTCTCAGCATCCCTAACATCTATCTTAATAGTATTACGAGTTTCATCGATAATTTTTCCCTCTATTGACATAAAATCTTCATGCTCACTGTCAATGACCTTGACATGTAAACCAATTAATTCATGTCTAAAAATGTTCTGTGGAGTTATCATAATAAAACTTCATTCAATTAATTTATTCCCTGTTATAATTTTTTTTATTAAATTAATCTTCCCTAGACATTTATTTGATTTCTATAATATCTGAAGAAAAACCCATTTGTGCAAGTACTTCTTTAACTTTACGTTTATGGTCTCCTTGTAATTCAATTTGACCCTTCTTAGCAGTACCACCACAAGCACATTTAGACTTAAGAGTCTTAGTTAATTCACGTATATCAATATCATGCTCATCAATACCCTCAACAATAGTCATGAGTTTACCGAATCGACGACGTACAGTATATACTTTAACTTTTTGAACTTCACGTGCTATTTCTTCACATACACATAGATCTTCTGGAAGACCGCATATTTCACAGACTTTCATCTCTATTTTATTCTCCCTGTTGTTGTTTTTCGTTCATTATAGTTAGAACGCGGGCAATAGTTCTTCTTGTTTCTCTAATTTTACCAGGATTATCTACTCCAGCAACTGCTCCCTTACTGACTAATGTAGAGTATTCAGTACGAAGCTCATCAAGTTTTGCTTGAAGTTCTGAAGGACTTAGATTCCTTAATTCATTACTTCTTAAAATAACCATAATAATTCCTCTTATTCTTCAGCTTGAACATCCTCTGTCTCATCAACATCAGATTCTTCAGTAATTTCTTCTACTTCAGATTCTTCAATGAGTTCCTCTAGGATATCTTCACCAGTGATTTCCTCTTGGATTTCTGTTTCTTTAACTTCTTCAACTTCTTCAGTCTCAGTAGTTTCTTCAACTTTAGGTTCTGTAGGTTCACTGATTTCAATATGATCTGGTAATACTACTTCAGGAGGCATAATTCTAACATATATACCAAGTACACCAGGTTTTAATTGTACTGTAGCAAATCCTTCTTTAACATTTTCAATGGAAGGTTGACCACATTTCTTAATATATCCATCATTGAATTTTGCACATGCACTTCTGGATCCTCTAATCTTACCAGAAACTGTGATTTCTACACCCTGTGCACCAGCAGACATAATTCTTCTAATAATAGAATATGCTACTCTTCTAAATTGCATACCACGTTGTAGCATTGCAACAACTTTATGTGCCATAATTCTAGGGTTTAACTCTGGAACTTCAACTTCTTTAACTTCCACTTGTGGATTCTCTAAACCAAAGTTGTCCTTAAGACTCTTTGTAATAGATCTAACAGTTTTTCCACCTCTACCAATAACCATTCCTGGCTTCTCAGCATAGACAACAACCATTGTTCCAACAGGAGTTACGTGAATATCCATTCCACCATAGCCTGCTCTTTCGAGTTTTTTCTCGAGGTATTCATCGATTCTTGTTCTTCTTAATCCTTCTTTAACAAAATCTTTTTCAATCATGTTTACTTAAGCCTCCCCTAATACAATCTGAATGTGTGTTGTAGGTGTATTTGAAGGACTTGCTCTACCAAATGCTCTTGGAGTCCAACCCCTTATAACTTGACCTCTATTAGCAGATGCATGAACTAATTTAAGGTTTTCTACATCTAATTCAGCATTCTCAGCATTAGCTTCAGCATTCTCTACAATTTTAAGGATTTCTGCTGCTGCTTTAACTGGATATCTACCTGATGGCCATCCCTGTAAATCACTTCTGTGACCAACTTTCTTATTATATCTCTTAAATGGTACAACCGTTCTCTTTTCAATAACATCTTCTAAGTATGCCTTAGCATCCTCTAAGTACATGTTACGAATAGTTCTACATATTTCCACTGAGTGTTTAGGAGATATTTTAAGACTATGACCAGATGCCTTAGCAATCTTCTCGCCTTCTTTAGCTTGATATGAGTAAGTGTTTTTCTTTGCCATAATAAACTATCTCCTTATCTGAGTGGTACGAACATACTAGATCTTGTAGCACCCATACCAGGGTCTCCGTGTTGTACTCTTCCACGAGTTTGTGCAAATTCACCAAAGTAACATCCAATCATTTCTGGCTGGATTAATACTTCTACAAACTCTTGTCCGTTATATATACCAAATGTATATCCTACCATGTCAGGAAGTACAATCATGTCACGACAATGTGTTTTAATAACAATTGGTCTTCCATCTTTGTTATCCATCTTTTTAACTTTTTCTAACTTGTTAAGAACCTTCTCTTGTCTTGGTAAGAAGCCTCTTTTGAGAGATCTTCTCTGTCTTGATGGTAATAATTCTACAAACTCATCAAAAGACAATGCTTGAAGTTCTTCAAGAGTATATCCTCTAAATTTAAATATTTTTCGAGCCAATTAAGTGCCTCCTTTCTATCGTCTTTTACCTGTACGTTTAGCTGCTATGGAACCAACTTTTCTACCTGCAGGTGCATGTCTTGAGATAGTAGTAGGTCTTCCTGGGTGTTGCCTGTTACCTCCACCGTGTGGGTGGTCTACTGCGTTCATTGCAACTCCTCTAACAGTCATCATCTTCTTACCCTTAGCTTTAAGTGCATGGTATCTGTTACCAGCTTTAAGGAATGGTTTATCCTTTCTTCCTCCACCAGCAACTACACCTATGGTAGCTCTACTTCTAGGGTTGAATGATTTTAATTCACCAGATGGTAATTCAATCATTGTCTTATCAGCATCATGAGTAATTAATGCTGCATATGTTCCTGATGATCTTACGAATTTTCCACCATCTCCAGGATTCTTCTCGATATTAAATACTGGAGTTCCTTCTGGAATTTCACTTAATGGTAATGTGTTTCCTGGCTCAATTGATGCAGAAATACCACATTCAATCTCATCATCAATTGCGATACTTTCTGGTGCTAGAACTAATTTTTCTTCGCCATTATCAAATTTAACTATAGCTACAGGTGCTGATCTTCCTGGATCATGTATAATATCTGTTACTGTACCTGTTAGGCTACCTTCTTTTTCTAGCTTATCATATGAACGGTAGGATACTTTTCCTCTGAATCTGTGTGATGAACTACGATATGTTGGAGTTCCTCTACCTCTTCTTTGAATAATCAAACGTTTTCCCATAATTAATCCTCCTATTCTACTTAGAATACACCGAGTTTTACAGCAATATCCTCTGCTGCTTCTTCTTCTTCTAATTCTATTGTAGCAATTTTTTCTCCTCTAGGAGTAATATGGGTATTCACACTTAATACATTAGTTTCATATAATGTTGTGAATGCTTTTTTGATTTCAGGTTTGCTAGAAGATCTACGAACAACAAATGTAATCTTGTTTTCATCATATATTTGATTCATAGTTTTCTCTGATAATTGTGGCTTTATTATTACTGAATATGGATCCATAATAACTAACTCCTATCCTGGAATAAATTTCCTAATTTTTCAATAGCAGATTTGGTGTAAATTGTTAATCTACCAGCTTGTGTACCTGGTGCAAGTAATTCAGCGTTAATGTTATTTACTTCTACAACATCTACTCCTGCATGGTTTCTTGCTCCTAAGCTTATACCACGGTCATTACCAACAACTACTAGAGGTCCAGAAGGTTGTCTGTATTTTCTTCCTCTTAGTTTTCCTCTACCAGATTTTATTTTCTTACCATTCTTAGATCTAATAATATCATCCATTATACCTAAGTCTTTAAAGATTTCTCTGGTTTCCTTTGTTGTCTTAACAGTTTCTAACTCATCATCAACAACGAATGGTATTTGTTCAAGATTAGAGATTTCATGACCTCTTGCTTCAACAAGTTCCTTATTAGCAGTAGCTGCGATTGCACTTCTAATAGCTAATCTTCTTTCTTTTTTGTTGATTTTTTCATGATAGATTGTGTTGACTCGTGGAGGGTGTGCTTTTCTACCACCAATTGCTTGTGGTACAAATGCTGCTTTAGATGATCCTTTAACACGAGGTACCATTGCAACTCCTCTACCAGAACCAAATGACTCTGCTGTAGTTCTCTTACCAGCCATTGGGTTTGATCCCCATGGTTGAATTCTTGCTGTTTGTGTTGAGATTACAGCTCTCTTAATTACATCTGGTCTGTAACTTTCCTCAAAAATCTCAGGAAGCTCGATTTCCTCAGTGATTTCGCCTTTTAATGAATAAACGTTAATTTTTGCCATAATAATCACTCTTTATATTTAGACTCCCTGTTTTGAAGTTGTGCTAATGTAAGATATTTCTGGAGCAACTACTTCTTTACTTGCGTTTCTTACTCCTTTACGTAAAACAACTAATCTCTTAGAAGGTCCTGGTAATGAACCTTTTACAATAATAAAATTGTTCTTTACTAATCCATATTTTACAAATCCACCATCTGGGTTTATTAAGTCAACCTCAGATTCATCCCCTATCTTAAGGAGTTTTTTATTGTATTCTGTTCTCTTATGGTAACCCATTTGACCTTGCATTGCAACGGTCCACATAGTCCTATTAGGTGTCCATGGTCCAATAGAACCTACGTGTCTTCTGATACCACTACGTGCTGCTTTACCATATTGGATTCTTACACCGAATCTTTTTACTGGTCCTTGAACTCCTTTACCTTTGGTGGTAGCAATAGCATCAGCGGACTCTCCTTCTTGGAATACATCACTAGGAGTAATTTCTTTTCCTAATATACTGATTGCATATTCTAATTTATCTTCTACAGATTTTCCACCTAAACCGAATTCAAGAATTTCTGGTTTCTTTTTAGGCACACTTGCAAGTTTAGGTTTTGTGTGAACTAGAACTCTAACTTCGTCTATTTCATCAATTCTGTTTCTGAGGTCATCTAATTTAGATTCAATGTCCTCAAATTTAGGGATTGATATCTTCCTTGATAATTCATCATCTAAATTATCATTAGCAAGTACATCGGTTAATGTTTTTAATCCATATGTTGTTTTTGTGTAAGCTCTAATTCCCAACACTACTAAAGGTGGTGCCTCTAATATTGTAACTGGAACTGATAGTTCCATGTTTTCTGTTGGAGAACCTTTCCTAGAATCCAGAGCCGTCACGTGGGTCATGCCCACCTTGTATCCTGCGAATCCGAGCACTCCTGTTTCCTCTACTTTTGGCCAGGTACTTACACGAGGTGTTTCCCTAGCAACTCTTTTACGAGGACTGAATGCGACTGATCCTTTCCTTGGTTGGTGATGTCTAGTCATATTATAGTCTCCTTTACTAAATTTAAAAATTATTAAAAATGTTATTTACAGTTTTTATAAGTAATAAAATACTATTGGTTTAATAAAATATTCAATATAGATAATGTACTAACAACTGCTTCCTCAGTCCTTACTGTTTCAGTACCCTGATTAGGAACTGTGTTAATTTCATAATCTAATTTATGTTCATTAATCATGGTATTAATTCCAGAGTATGGTCCTCCAAAAAGAATAGCTACATGATTTGCTTGTTTTACGCTGGTTTGAACCTCATTAAGAATAGAATTAATAGTAGGAGCATATTTTGATGTACCAATAACCAAGTCTGGTTGATTTTTCATCATGGTTATGCTGTCATAGAGGTTACTGTCACTAGTAATTGTATCATATCCCCAATAAACACTATCAGGTTCATCAGGTTCTATTAAAATTTCTTTACCAAATTTTTCTACACGAAAACTTAGTATTTTATTGACACTTAGTTTCTCCTTACATAATGCAAGTTGATCCACACCAATATCAACCATTGTACCCTTACGGACACGTTTTTTTGTTAGTCCCTTTCTATAGTCACCAACATTAACATCTCCAGATACTGGGTGATGTGGTGTTCTAAGTGGTGGAAGTATTCCTACATTCTTCAGCTCCCGTGTAATAGGAAACACTTGTTTACGCAAGTATTGAGGTGTATCCATGTATTCTAGGATAGTTTTCATATAGAGAGCATCATCTCTACTACCTCCATCTGAAGTATCATTGTAAATAACTATGTTATTAGCCCTAAATAGAGCAGCATATCTTCCGAGTAATCCAACTTTATATGTTCTAATCTTTGAATCTTTAGATTCGGCCAAAAAACTGTTTGGCACAAAAAGTGATAATGTTTCCATAATGAAACTTTGTATCCAAAACATAATAAAGTTTTAAGGAAGTTTTATCAATTGGAATACTATATTATATATAACTTTAAAAGTATATATAAACTTAACTATCAAATAGCACCTAAAAATAGTGTAAATTGTTTGTTATAGAAGAGTATGAAACAGGTTAAAAATAATCATCAAGATATGAAAAGCTAATTTATTTTACTTATTCACATCACTAAATAGAAACCTATTAA
>JAJQHG010000109.1:0-7662 GCA_021199865.1 Methanosphaera sp.
CCCCTAAAAGAATCATAAACCTTATTTTTTATTTGTTGGGATCTAATCATAGCATTTTCTAAAATATTATCAGATGATATTATAGTAGTGATAGGATCACCAACTCTAAATAAATAATCACTGATAGATATATCATGCACACCGTTAATATTACTTAAATTATAGTAACCATTTTTAAATGAATAAAGCAATAATTTAACAGTGAACTTCTTGAGTGAAGGTATGTTAACATGATTATTATTACAAGCTTGGATATGTGCATATGATAGATTCATATCAAAACTATGTTCAATACACTCAAAAGTACCCTGGATTCTAGGATTAACCTCAATAACATAAGCATTATTATTAGAGATAACAAAGTCAATACCACAAGAACCCACTAATCGACACATACGAGCAATCTTAGAGGAAATATTAGTAATTTTATCACTAGAATTAACACGAGGAGTAACATTACCACAATAAGTAAAATCACTACCACCAAGACTACTTGAACCAATAATCTGATCAGAAGTAGTAATCATCTCAATATCATGAGAAGTATATGCAAGAAAACTACTACTAACATTATCACCCTTAATATACTCTTGTAATAAAAATGAACCTTCAACAGGACTATTTATATTAAACCACTCTATACCAATACCACCAGAACCATAGATAGGCTTAGTAATAAATGTCTTATCAGGATTATCATCCACAATCTCTATAGCCTCACTAAAATCATCTAACTTATATGTCATAGGACATAGAAAATCATGACTAAGATGCTTATATAACTTATACTTATTATTAATATTCTTAGTATCAATATTACCAATAATCTTAGACTTATTAAAACGTGAAGTATTAACATCACTAGTAAAAATAATGTAATCAACCTCATTAACATAATCTAGAGCAGCATCCTCAATATATTTTAAATCATATGAATCAAAATACTCTGGAATAATTAACTTATCAACATATCCTGTTTGATCAACAAGATTAAAAAAACTAGTAGCATAAACAATATATCCTAAAGCCTTAAGAGACTTAGATACTGCACGTGTATTAGAACCAACAACCAAAACTTTAGTAATATAAATACAACCTTAAACTTTTTAATAATAAAAAATTTATGTGTTAAAATATAAGTATTTAGTTAAAAGTAGTTGTGAAAATAATAGAAATAAAAAATAATAAATAATAAAAATAGTCTCTTTTAAATGAAAAGAAAGAATAAAACATGGATAAAACCATGAAATATTCCAGATTAACCTTCAAGGTTATTCTTAATAACTTTATTTTGTGTAAAGCTTTCCCTTTCCATTTCCTCTAAACGCATCTCAATAAATTTGATTGTGTTATTAACACGAGGAATAATAACGTGTTCTAAAGCATTTACTCTTCTTTTTGTTGCTTCAACTTCTTTTGCTAGCATAGTGATAGTCTTTTCAATCTCACCAAGTTCAATGATAATCTTAATAGATTCCTCAAATTCCTTAGCCGCAACATCCAAGTTAGCTGAAGTTCCAGCAAAACCATAACCTCTGCTAATTAAATCATTATGTGTAGCATGACTATTCACAACAGGTACAGAAACACCCATAATACTTCTAGAACTTATATCCAATTCTATAGAATCTCGAACAGATAAAGCTGCTCTTTTAACTGCCATATCTCCCATGTCTACTTGAGCTTTGTTTAGTTCAGAGTAAGCGATTGCTAACTTCTTTTCAACATCATCACGAGATCCTTGAACACGATCTAGTATATCAAAAAACTCCTTAATAAGAGCATCTCTCTTTTCTTTAAGAAGACTATGACCTTTAGTAGACAGTTTAGCCCTGTCTTTTAAATTAAGAAGTTCATTACGAGTTGGATTTACTCCATCTAATTTTTCATCTGCCATGTATTAGCCTCCTTTAGTGAGCCATACTACCAAGATGATTAGAATAAATAAAATTATTCTTCATCATCAGATTGAACATCATCTTTAGGTAGATATTTCTCAACGTGTTCATCTTTAACACGTTTAAGTTCAGTGGTAGGTAGTACAGATAATAACTTCCAACCTAAATCAAGAGTTTCCTGAATAGATCTGTCTTCATCTTTACTTTGTCTAATAAATTGATTCTCAAAATTATCAGCAAATTCTAAGAATTTTCTATCACGATCAGTTAATGCTTCTTCACCAACTACTGCAGTTAAGTCACGTAAATCTCTACCTTCTGCATAAGCAGCATATAATTGGTCTGAAACTCCACTGTGGTCTTCACGTGTACGTCCATCACCAATACCTCCACTCATTAATCTTGATAGAGAAGGTAATACATCTACTGGTGGATAAATACCAGTTCTGTCTAAGTCACGACCAAGTACAACTTGTCCTTCTGTAATATATCCTGTTAAATCAGGAATAGGGTGAGTAATATCATCCTGTGGCATTACTAAGATAGGCATTTGAGTAATTGATCCTTCTTTTCCTTTTATACGTCCTGCACGTTCATACATACCTGCTAAGTCAGTGTACATGTAACCAGGGTAACCTCTACGTCCTGGTACTTCGTTACGTGCTGAGGAAATTTCTCTTAGTGCTTCACAATAGTTAGTAATATCAGTTAATATAACTAATACGTGCATTCCTTTTTCAAATGCTAAGTACTCAGCTGTAGTAAGAGCCATCTTTGGAGTCATAATTCTTTCTACAGCAGGGTCATCTGCTAAGTTCATGAATACTGTTACTCTCTCAAGAGCACCAGTCTGTTCAAATTCATTCATAAAGAAGTTTGCTTCTTCGTGAGTAATACCCATAGCACCGAATATTACAGCGAATTCACTATCTTCTGCTAATACCTTAGCTTGTCTAGCAATCTGTGCTGCAAGTTCATTGTGTGGTAGACCAGAACCTGAGAAAATAGGTAATTTCTGACCACGTACAAGAGTATTCATACCATCAATTGTGGAGATACCAGTTTGTATAAACTCTGCAGGGAATTGTCTTGCAGATGGGTTCATAGGAGAACCATTTACATCTAATTCCTTATCTGGTATAATATCTGGTCCACCATCAATTGGGGCTCCAATACCGTTGAATATTCTTCCTAGCATATCAGTAGATACACCAATCTTTGCAGTCTCACCAGTGAAACGAACTTTTGTTGATTCAGTGTTTAGGTTACTAGTACCTTCAAACACTTGAACAACTGCAATATCATTTTCAACCTCAAGAACCTGTCCTGTTCTGTTTTCGCCGTCAGGTGTTTCAATTTCTACAATCTCATTGTATGCTACACCTTCGACACCTTCTACAACCATTAAAGGTCCTGAAACTTCAGATACTGTAGTATATTCCCTATTTTTAATATCTACATCATTCATTGTCCAGCCTCATTACATTCTTTAGTTATACGACTTCTAATGTCTTCTACCTTAGAGTCAAATTCATCTTCAGGTACGTATTTCATCCTGTCAAGATCTGCTCTGACATCTAAAGTTACAAGCTTATCAATATCAGCACCATCAGCTAAAGCTGCTTGTGCATTTGTGTTATATTGTAAGATGGTTTTTAGCATATTATATTGTTTGTTTGGTGAACAGTATGTATCTGTATCATCATATGCGTTCTGTTGTAGGAAGTCTTCTCTTATCATACGAGCTGCTTCTAATGTTACACGGTCTTTTTGAGGTAATGCATCAGGACCTACTAATTGTACAATTTCGTCAAGTTCTGATTCTTTCTGTAAAAGAGCCATAGCAGTATTTCTTAGATCCCTCCAATCAGATCCTATCTCTGTATTCCACCAGTTAGTTACATCATCAAGATATAATGAGTAACTGTTTAACCAGTTAATAGATGGGAAGTGACGTCTATCTGCTAATGATGCATCTAATGCCCAGAATACCTTTGCAATACGTAGAGTGTTCTGTGTTACAGGCTCGGATGTGTCACCACCAGGAGGTGATACAGCACCTACAACTGTTACAGATGCCTCTGCTTTGTGTGAACCAATAGTTTTTACACGACCTGCACGTTCATAGAACTGTGCTAATCTTGATGCTAAGTATGCTGGGTAACCTTCTTCACCAGGCATCTCTTCAAGACGTCCTGAAAGCTCTCTCATAGCTTCTGCCCATCTTGATGTACTATCTGCCATAAGTGCTACATCGTATCCCATATCTCTGAAGTATTCAGCAATTGTAATACCTGTGTATACACATGCTTCTCTTGCTGCTACTGGCATGTTAGAAGTGTTTGCAATAAGAACTGTTCTGTCCATTAATGGATTACCAGTCTTAGGGTCTTCTAATTCTGGGAACTCAGTAAGTACTTCTGTCATTTCGTTACCACGTTCTCCACATCCAATATATACAACAATATCAGCATCAGCCCATTTAGCTAATTGCTGCTGTGTAACAGTTTTACCTGAACCAAATGGTCCTGGCATAGCTGCTGTTCCACCTTTTGCAAGACAGAAGAAAGTATCTTGTACTCTCTGACCTGTTATAAGTGGTACATCTGGGTCTAATTTACTTTCATATGGTCTACCTACACGTACTGGCCATATTTGCATCATCTGTACAGTTTTTACTCCATCATCAGTTTCTACTTCTGCAATGTCTTGTGTTACATTGTATCTTCCTTGACTTACAATGGATTTAATTGTACCAGATATATTAGGTGGTATCATAATTTTGTGTTCAATAGCTGATGTTTCATCAACTGAACCAATAATATCTCCACCGTTAACTTTATCTCCTACAGATGCTGTAGGTTTAAATTCCCATTCTCTTGTTTTATCAATAGCTGGAACATCTACTCCTCTAGGAATAAAGTCACCAGATAAACTTTTAATCTCATCTAATGGTCTTTGAATACCATCATAAATGGATTTTAGAATTCCTGGACCTAATTCTACTGAGAGTGGACCACCAGTACTTTCAATTTTTTCTCCTGGCTTAATACCAGCAGTTTCTTCATATACTTGAACTGTAGCTGTCTCGCCATGGAGTTCAATAATTTCACCTATGAGTCCTTGTTCACCCACACGAACCATTTCGTGTACTTTGGTACCTTTCATACCATCAGCGACAATAACTGGACCTGCAATTTTAATAATATTTCCTGTGATCATTTTACCATCTCAACCCCAATAACTCTCTTTATAAGCTCATTCATTGGATCAGATTCTCTTTTATGTGAACCTGATTTATCAGGTACTTCTATTATCATTGGTAGTGCACTTGAACCACTATATTTTGTGATATCTTCACGTAGTGCATCACCAATTTTCTCTGTTGTGATAATGATAGAGTATCCATCATCAACTAATTGTTTTAATGTAGTTTTAGATTCTTCGTTATTATGTACAGGGAAACCACTCTTGATTCCACCTAACATAAAACCAGTTACTGTATCGGGATCTGCCATTATTGCTATATCATTCTTCATAATAACATCTCCTTAATTTCTGAACTTGGTAAGGTTGTCCCTGGTTTTTTACTTCTTGCGATAATCTTAAGGTTCTTAATTTCAACCTCTTTCTTACACATGTAACCAACGAGTGGACCTACACCAAATGGTTTTTTCTTGAAGATTTTATCTCCAAGTTCTTTTTCATATGAATCTAATGCTTCGTCAAATACTGTGATAGATTTAGTTTCATTGTATTCAGGTATGTGGTCAGTTATGATACTACCATACTCTGAGTTTTCAATACTACTTAATAAGGAATTCATATCTTCAGATTCCATGAGTTCCTTAAGTTTCCAATCACGTAATTGATATCCTTTCTTTATTACATATGGATTTATTTGATCATATGCAAGGTTATCATTCTTAGCTCTTAAAATGATTTTTAGTGTTGCTAAGTCGATACTTGTACCTACATATTCGTGTAATAACCTTGTATTATCATCCTCTTGGTTAGCGGATTTAGCTAAAAGTGCTACATAGTAATAATTATCTAATGCAGACTCAAGTGTTAACAATGTTTGATTTTCATTATATTCAGGTAAAGCTTCCTCTAAAATTTTTGCATAAACAGTTCCATCAACTGCTGATATAACATCTTGTACTGTTTCAGCATCAACTAATTTTTCCTGTTCATCTTTTAGAGATCCTGCTGGTACGAGTAATTCACGTGTTTCATCTGCATTAAGCTTTGCTTCCTTAGCAATTAAAACACTCTTAATGTTTTGAATATCCCATTGATCTAACATTACATTAAATGCTGGTTTTAAAGTCTTTGGTGCTACTCTTGCAAGTAAATCATATGTATCTGCAAGGTTTGCATCAAGTGCTTGTTCGACAGGATATTTATCAACATATTCTGCGTAATCTTTTTGACCTCTTAAATAATTTTTTACTTCTTCAATATTGTCAACTTCGGTTAATTCCATGAGTTGTTTTTCATTAAGTAATTTACCGATTTTAGCTCTTATCCTTGAGTTAGGATATGTGTAAGGATAATAATCCATTAAAGGTTTATATGTTACTACTACAACAATTGCTCCGATTACAGCGAGTACTACAACTAGTAGACCAATGAATGCCTCAGGAGAAGAGAAACCGAAAGATGTTATTATACTAGTAATGCTTTCTTCCATTTAATTCTCCCCCATAACTATCCAAATAGTTTTTTTGCAACCTCTGATCTTAAATACTTTCTATAACGAAGCATACGAGCTTCTATAGTATTTTTAACTTCTACTTCACCATCAACTGTTCTTACAATTGCTCCACCAATAATATCTACTGGCTCACCAATAATGAATGAAGTTTCCTCACCTGTTTCTTTGGTAATGTATTCAGATACTTCATCAACCATAGCGATTACATTATCAACATCATCTTCTCTTACGAGGATTTCTAGTTGATTAGAACCTACCTGTATTGCAGCATCTTTAATCATTACCTTTAATGATTCCACATACTCTGTGGAATTTTCAGATGCTTGTGCCTCAATTTTTTCTGATGCGACATTGAAAGCTTTCTCAATTAACTCTTCACGAGCTTCTAATTCTTTTCTTCTTGCATTAACTTTAGCCTCAGAAATTATCTGTTGATATTTCATGTTTGCCTGTTTATTACCAGAGTCAAGAATTGCTTGTTTTTCGTTCTGTGCTAGAACTTCACCGTCTGCAAGAATCTTCTCACTTTCGGATGTAGCTTTGGAGATGATTTCATCAGATTTTGCTTGTGCATCTGCTTTAATTGTTGATATAATCTTATCTGCTCCAACGCTCATCTATGTTCCTCCGAATAATTTTTCTTAAGGTTAAAAAACCTTATGTTAAATCTTTGCTTCGAGTATTTCACCAATACTTATCCGAGTATTCCACCGAATACTAATAATAGGATAGCAATAAGGAAACCGTAGATAGCCTGAGTCTCTGGAATAGCAGTGAATACTAAACCTTGTGCGAACATACTTGAATCTTCTACTACTGCACCAACGGATGATGAAGAAGCGATACCCTGACCCATACCTGAACCGAGAGCTGCGAAACCTACTGCTGCACCTGAACCAATAGCAACTAAACCTGTTGTTAAGTCTAATGCAGATCCTCCCATAATACCTGAGAATACTAATAATAAGATAGCTATAAGGAAACCATAAATAGCCTGAGTCTCTGGAATAGCAGTGAATACTAAACCTTGTGCGAACATACTTG
>JAJQHG010000109.1:7762-13942 GCA_021199865.1 Methanosphaera sp.
AATCTTCAGCTACTGCACCTACAGCAGATGAAGAAGCGATACCCTGACCGATACCTGAACCTAATGCTGCAAATCCAACTGCTACACCTGCTCCAATAGCAGCAAGAGCTGAACCTAATGCTAATGACATAATTTTTTCCTCCAATTAATTAATTTACTATTTTAATTTTTTTTAATACTTTTTTATTAAATTTTAAACATAATCCATCTTTAATTCTTAAACCTTTAGTTTTTGAATTTAGTATAGATTCTTTTTGCCTTGAAAGGCTCGAATTTTTCACTATCACCAGTGTAGAAGTTACCAAAGAACTCTACGTAGTGTAAACGTAATGCGTGGATAAATGATCCAAGTGACTGGAAACTAATGTTGAATATATGTAATCCTAAGAATACAATTGCACCTAATATAACTCCAACATATGGAATCATTTGTCCTAATAATTGTGCTAATAAGTTAGCTGTTAATCCAATACCTGCTGTAGATAGACAGAGAGCTAATAAACGTGAATAGGATAGAACATCACCAATGAATGAGAATATATCCATTACACCCATAGGTCCTGCACCATATAATAACATTAATAATCCAATTATGAATACTATTACAAATGGTATTAATCCACCAACTAAATATGCTACTACTGATAATTCAATTACAATCCAACATAATTGACCACTGAGCATCTCTTTTGTAGCACCTTTCTTGTAATTATCAATTATACCGAATATGTATGCTATGTTTAAGTGTACTAAACCTATGATAATTGCAAGGATCAATATCTTATCAGGATGTACAAATGGATTTATATCTGAAATTACTGTTGGTAATTCAGCATTAGAATCACCCATTATAAATCTAGGTATAAAGTCTCCTATGAATCCATTCGTAACCAAACCCATAATAATTGTCCATACACCCATCTGCGTGAGAATTACAGAGAATGATTTGTAAGAATCACTAACTTTACCAATTCCTCTATACATTATTATTCCAACAATTGCAATTATAATTCCATAGAATGCATCAGTTAATAAGAAACCGAAGAAGAATGGGAAACATAATGCCATGATTATTGTTGGATCAATATCCTGATAGTTTGGTGTTGAATACATGTTTACTAGTAACTCGTAAGGCTTTGCAAATCCAGGATTATTAAGTTTAACTGGAACTTTATTTTCCTTGATTTCTTCATCTGTTGGATCCTCAACTTCTAGAATACATTGTCCTTCAGTTAAGTCCTCAATGATACTTAGAGTTTCTTCGACATCATCTTTTACAACCCAAGCCTTAACCATCTTAGTAGTATCTGTTTCACCAAAGTAAGAATATATTTCAGTTCTTTCTTTTTCTAGTTCTAATTTTTCATTTAATACTAATAAATGTTCCTTAGAACGTTGGCCAACTTCTCTAATGTCTTTTAAACATTGTTCTTTTTCATTTTTAAAATCATCCAGTTTACTTTGAGTTGCTTCAATTATTTCATCAGCTTTACCACTTAAACCAGTGGTGTTAAGCCTTTCAAATTCTAAACGTCTAAGTACACCAGATATTTCCTCTTCAAACTCAGATGCACATACTATTATTATAGGTACTACAGTTACATCCTCATCTGAATCGGTTGAACCTTCAAAAATTGCAACTTGTTGTGTAATTTCATCGATTTGACTTTTTGCTTCAGATATGTGTTCTGAAGGTAGTCTACCAGATATAACTTTAGTATATTTAGTATCTTGTAAATATGCGAAGTCTATATCGAATGAACTTAACTGTTTTGCAATATTTAAAGTATCTTTATATTTTGTTTCCTCAGTACCAATTTCATTCATACGTGTCTCAATTGGACCAAGGTGTGAATCAACTTTACTAATGATTTCCTCAGCTTTATCAGCTAAATCCGTAGAAGATTCCCATTCTACATCAGTAGTTCTGATTTCTTTAGGACTAATCATTCCTTTAATAGTATCAACCATACTTTGTGCTTGCTCTGCGGACTCTAAAGTATCAAGTAAACTATTACATTTCATTGATAAAGATGCAATCCTACCAGCAACAGGGTCTTGTTTAGATACATTTAAATCCTCATATTGATCGTTATCATTAATTTCTTCAGCTAAATCCTCTATTTGGATAACTCCTCTTTCATGAAGAACATCAATAACAGGTTTCATGTATTGATTCAAAGTTAGTATGCTTAATTTCTGCATTCTAGCTGCCCTAAACATGATAAAACCCCTTATAATACAGTTTCAATTATTACATCAGCTGCGTCATCAATCTTGTTTTGAGATCCTCTTAAGGAGTCTTTTAGATCAGATTCAGATTGGTTTGTGATGATAGTAGCTTCTTTACCTGCTTCTTCTTCTTTTGCAAGTAAGATATGTTTTACTTCATCTTGAGCTTCTTCTTTAGCTTTTTCCACATCTTCCTCTACTTTTAGACGAGCTTCTTGGATCATTTCAGTTGATTTTTTATTTGCGTCTTCTATAATACTATCTGCATCAGACTCTGCTTGTCTGATTTCTCCGATAGTCTCAGAAATATCTACCATCTATAAATCACCTTTTCTATGATCTGTCATTTTATTATATACTCATAAAATTTAAACACCCTACTTAATAAAATAGGAGAGTATAAACGCCATATTATTGTTTTAATCTATTTTCTTCTTCTAACTAACTATCACCCCAAAAATAGACATGAGAACTTAAAATTAGACAGTTATATTGTTATAATTTTATTGTCTAATCTTAATCAGTTCATAAAAATATATCTTATATTTAATATATTAGATTTAGGTAGTTATATATTTATATTAATATATTACCATAGACCTAATTCTAGTATTATCTATAGCAAATATAATTTATTGATAATATTAAAAAATGATTTTAGTCAAGCAACATATTCATTAAAATTAAAAATAAATTGTATAAAAAATATTATAATAATAATGTGTATCAATTTAGAAAAAAAAGTAAGTATTAAAAGATTATGATTTAGAAGAATTAAGACTTCATATTCTTTAATCGTTGATCAGCCTCTGTAGTAATTCTTATAATAGGTTTAGATAGATGACGTCTTGCCTCAACTGGTACTTCATAGAATCCAGGTTTTAAGTCACGTGGCAACTCTTCTTTAATCTTGGTAGCATCACGATCTTTACGTCCACACCTTGGACACTTATATCCACTATTCTTACCAGCTGATTTCATACGTTTACCACAGGAACATATAGGGTTGGAGTATTTATATTCAGTTGCCAGTTGGCAGACTTTTATTTTCTCAATATTTAATGTATGATTATCATTTAATCCACCATATATTACTATCTTATCTCCAACAACTAGTTTTCTTATGATGTTTCTGAAGGATTTTGTTGGCTCAAATGCAGCACACTCTAATATACCTGTATTATCACTAACCTTAAAGAATACATGGCCTCCCTCAATATCATGTGGTTTTTCTACAACTTCACATTCAAACATATAACAACCAGTGTCCCTCATGTTAGCTATTTTCACACCTTCCTGTATATGCATATCTGTATGTTGATTTGTTCTAAATACCCTGAAACCTGCTACAGGTTCTAAAGAATTAACAATACTGTGAGCCTTAAGGACAATATCTGGAGTATTACCTCTTATACCATATAATACAGGACATGGTGTATGTGGCTCTATAGCAGCATAATTTTGTTCAAAATCTATATTTTCAAATGTCTCTGGATATGTTTCATCATTCATTCTAAATATACTTTCATCATCTAATTGACGCTTAGTACCAAAATTTTCTGGAGTCCTATATGCTAGTAATTCAAATGTCTCATCAGTTAACTCTAGACTTATTGCAGCTATTGATCCAATGATTCCACGACCCTTCTTAAACTTATGTATACGTGCACCAATTTTCTTTGCAAAATCTGTAGCATAATCTATAGTGTATATATTATATATGGCATTTTTTGCATATTCACGCATTTGACTAGTAATTTCTCCTTCATAAAAAACTACACCCGGATTAGTATTAACACCATCAAGCATTGCATATTTTTCAGTATTTTCTAGTACAATATGTTCTACTTGTTCTACTTGTGATCTATTATCAAGTTCTACTATAAATGATAGTGCTCCATTACCCCTTGTTTTATAGCGTGCGAATGGATTTAGTCGTATAAGTCTTGGATAATCAACTGGTTTAATACCATTTTCTTCTAATTCATTTAATATAATATATGTTAAATATGTTGTACACATACCCTCTGCTGAATCTGTATCATCAATACCTACATGTAGTTTTATTTTTGAAGTCAATTATTAATACTCCCCTATTTTAACTAAATATTATTTTTATATGATGATATATATTATAATATTATGGAGAATAACATGATTTCACGAGACAATATATTAGAGGATATTAAATTATTACTATCAACATATGGCTATACAACATCCAATATATATGATAGAATCTGCTTTGATATGATAGCTAGACATGATAATTCACTACTTATTATTAAAGTGTTAGTTAATATTGATAGTCTAACTAGTCAACAAGCAGAAGAATTATCAAAGGTTGCTGGAACATTCCTTGCAAGCCCTCTACTTGTTGGACTAAAAAATAATTATTCACCACTAGAAGAGGATATTGTATATGAAAGACATGATATACCAGCAATATCACCACAAACACTATGTAACATGATTGTTAATGAGACTAATCCAGAAATATTTACTAAGCGTGGAGGATATTATGTTAAAATTAATGGTCAACTATTAAAGAAGCTTAGAGAAAAACAACACTTATCACTAAAAGAATTAGCAGATCTGAGTCATGTCTCACGTGAAACCATATATAAATATGAACAGGGAAACTCACAGGCATATCCTGAAACAGCCCTAATGATTGAAGAGATACTGAATAGTCCTATAACACTACCTTTTGACATAGATGATATTGAATTATTAAATACAGGACTAGATAAGACTATAATGGAACCAGAAGAACTAATAAAACTAGGATATGATATAAAATCATCAAATAAAACACCATTTGATGCTGTAAGTCAACGCCAAATAGAACAAAAGAAGCTAGAAAAACTTAAAAAACAGTTAGATATCCAACTAGATGAAGTAGAAAAGCTCAAGAAACAAATTGAAAAACAGTCAAAGAAAACAGATCTACTAATAACTAACATGGAAAAGAATCAGAATGATAAAAAGTTAAGTAAGATAGCTAATCAGACAGAGGATATATCTAAAATAACAGATCATAATGCCATATTCATATTAGACCATGAAAAAAATAATGAATTTATTAAAAAAATACCCGCTATATATAGATGGGAACTAAAAGATATGGATGAAATTGAAGACCTACTAAAATTAATAGAAGAGCGAAAACAGAAAGCAGAGGAATCATGATTTATATTCATTAATAATTCCTAGTGTCTCCTCAGCTTCACTAACCTTAGCAATACCAACACATACACTATCAACATAATCTATTTTAGAAATAAACTCATATGCCTCCTTAGGTTGAAGTATACCTGCAGCCAAAGTTCTATTAGCAATAATCTTCTTATCTAAAATACTAACTAATTCACTAATAATACTCTTATTTTCATTATTTAGGAAGTTACAATCCATCATATAACCATAAAAGTTTAATGGAATCATAATTGTCTCAAAATGATTCATAAGCTCAGACTCCCTAATTATTTCTAGATTCTTAAAGGGAGTTCGTGTCTCAATAGCTGGAATAAAATCATTATCACTAATTAGATCTAGTTTTTCTATTAAGATTTCAGGATTCTGGATATTACTATCAACATAATTACCATCAATAATTATTGTGTCACTACCATACTTAGAAAATAATTCCATATCCTGTTTAAGATTATCACAACTTGTCTGACCAATAGACGACCATTTAAAACCCTCATCTAATGAGAGATTAAATGCCCTTAATAATTCCTTACTGTTTCTAAGATGTATTCTTGATACACCCATACTATTAGCACAATTAAGTATCTGTGCAATATTCTCTGGTTGATCTTGAAAGTCTAATTCATATAGACGTGTTCTGTGACCAAAATGAGGACTAAAAGTGAATGGTGAACTACCAAGTATAACTTCATTAAATGTCATAATATCACCTATAATATTATAGTAAATGTC
>JAJQHG010000145.1 GCA_021199865.1 Methanosphaera sp.
AAATTCAATGAATAATTAAGTAAACACAATTAAAACATAATTGTAAAAATAATTATCCATATTAGTAATATCTTAAAACTACTATTTAAATTTACAAAAAATAAATAAATAAAATAAGAAAACTAATATTAAACAAAAACACACCCTAAATTAAAACAACAACTAAAACAATTAATAACAACCATTAAAAAAAATAAGTATTTAACATAAGTAGAGAAATATCACTTACAAACAACAACAATAAATTACATTAAAAGCTTCTTGGATTCTAAAAGAACTAAATGATTTAAACTTTTAAAGTGATTTTATAGGTTTAGAAATTATTACATGAAAAAGTTCATAAAAAATAATATGATGGATTAAATTATTCCTGAGAGATTAAAGTTAGGATTAGAATTAAAGGAGAAAAGTAATGTTAATAGTTATCTCATGTTATTTTAAAGGAGTTATCTAGTATATCCATGAATTTATCTATATTATCCTCGGGGATGTATGCTCCACATGCTACACTATGTCCTCCACCAGAGCCTTCACATTTTAGGGATATGTCACGTACAATGTTTCCAAAGTGTATTCCCTCAAATCCTAGTAGTTTAGAGCAACGTAGTGATACCTTGTATCCTGGCTCTTCACCATCAATATGGGTGTAGCCTATCATTGGTTTTTGCCAGTCATAGTTATTTAGTAGCATGCCTGTAATTGTACCGATAACACTAGGCTTGATTTCTCCTCCATCAAAGTATTGTATATTATCTCTTATTACTATATTGTTTTCTTCATTTACTTTTGATAGGTTCTGGGCAATGTATCGTTTATGATCTTTTACTAGTCCTTCTAGTTGAGGGGCTATACTTTCACGGTTTCCCTTTATAACCTCTAATCCTAGGTCATGACGATTATTTCTACCACATGCATTTATAACTGTACTGTATTCACTAGCATCTCTGTATGAACTATATTCTGGTTCAAAATTAAATTCATAGAATTGTCCTGATAATAGTTTTGGTAGATATTTTATGTATTTATCGGGTACTTCTCTAACCATCATCTTTAGTAGTTCACTGTAGAGTATTGATTTCTCATCTATGTTTAGATCGCATAGACATCTGACTCTTCCATACTCATCCTTAACTGGTATTCCTAGATTTTCTAGGAAGTATATGCATTCATTTCTATTATTTGTTAGTGGTAGGTGTATATCACCAAAATAGGAGAGGGCTACAAATAATGGTCTGGTATTGCGTCCATATAGTAGTAGATCTGTATCACATGATACTTGGCCACTATTTATTGCATCATCAAGTATTTCTGTATTTAATCCTCTAAGTCGTCCTGTCCCAGTATTTTGCATGTCTCCTACTGCACTTAGTATTCCCATCCAACTATATTCACATGATCCAAAACTCTTTGATAATAGGTATGATAGTCCTCCACCAGATACTGTGTAGGATCCGTCTAAACCATAATAGTTAGGATTAATCTCTATTAACTCTACTTTTGTATCATGTCCTAGTGGACGTATTGGTGGATGATGATCAAGTATTATTACACTATTATCTTTAGACTTATTTGTAATGTTTGATATGTCTTGTCCTGCTCCTAGATCTGAAAATATTGTTAGCTTGGTATCAGTTTCGAGTTCTTGAACCTCATTAATATCAACACAGCTTACACTATGTTCAATCTCATACTGCTCTAATAGGCTTGATAGTAGTCCACCAGCTGTGATTCCATCACAATCAGTATGGGTATATATTGTGATATCATCACTATCTAATATTTTATTTCTAGCCTTATTGAATAATAACTGCATATTAGTGCGACTATCTGTATAATCACTATTACTACTATGACTATCCATATAATCACTATTAGTTTCACTACTCATAATAATACTCCAAAATTAATTTTATAAAAAATAGGGTGGAGGTTAGTTTCTTCTGGATCTATTAATTGTGCTTGCTATTAAACGTATTAATTCCATCTTAGTTTTTTCTTCCTGATCTACTATTACACAACCAGACTTCTCCCACCATGATGCTGGATAGGATTTACTATGATCAACAATATGCTGAATCTTTGATTTTCTTAGTGCTTGACTTATTTCTCTAAGCTTTGGTTCTTTTACTGATTGTTCTTTTGATAACTTACGTCCTTGTCCCCTAGTATGTGTTGAGTCAAGATATACAGGCCATATCACTGTCTTCATATTATTCACCTATATTTCTAGTAATATATTATTCACTTATTTTCTCGAGTAATGTATTTATCATGTCTTTAACTGTGTATCGTTCAGGTTCTATGCATTCTATATTATATTCATGTAGTACCTTAGCTGTTATTGGTCCAATTGATGCTACTATTGTCTTGTTTCGTAGTGCATCTATTAAGTCATCTAGTCGGTCAGATTCATCCTCTTCTATAACAGTTATTAAGTTTCGTACAGTCAATGGACTAGTAAATGTTATATAATCAATACATCCTTCTATTAATTTATCTGATAATTCTATTATTTCTTTTCTATTCTCGGGTATTACTGATTTATATGCTTGTGCCACATATACATTAGCACCATATTCTTCTAGTGTATCGGGTAGTATCTTTCTTGCACTAAGTGTACGTGGAAGAGCAATATTTTTATCATTGATATCTATTGATGAGAATTTCTCTAGTAATCCTTCTGCTGTGAACATGTCAGGAACTAGGTCTGGCTTATTATCATACTTTAATAGTTCTTCCTCAGTCTTAACACCAATAACAGCTATCTTTAAAGAGAGTGTATTATCATCATAGTATTGCATATAAACATTAAAGAATGATTTTACTCCAGCAGGAGATGTAAATATTATCCAATCAAACGTATCAATATTCTCTACTATATCTATTAATTCCTTTGATCTTACTAATTGTAGTTCTAGTGTTGGATAAATTAGTGGCACCCCACCATTATCCTCTACTAGGCTAGCTAATACTTTACTTCTCTCTACGGGTCGTGTAATAACAACATTCTTATTATTAAAGTTATTTGTTGACATTACTCAATTTTACTCCTTAATTCTTCACATTCCTTATAAATGTTTACTACTTCACCAATAATTATGAGTGCTGGTGGTCTTATACGTTTCTCTGTAATATCTGCTAGTGTACCTGTTATTATTCTCTGATCTGGTAGTGTACCATTCTCAATTGCACATACTGGTGTGTCAGGTGATCTGTACTGTAATATTTTTGGTACATACTTCTCAAGTAACCCTACACCCATAAACACAACTATTGTATCAGCAGTATAATCCCAGTTTACCTGTTTTTCTGTCTTATCATGATCCTCGTGTCCTGTTACTAGTGTTAGGCTTGTTGCTACTGCTCTATGTGTTAGGGGTAGTCCTATTGTTGTTGCTGCACCTATTGCTGAGTTAATTCCTGGGACAAACTCTACATTTATTCCCTCTGCTAGTAGTACTAGTTCTTCTTCTCCACCACGACCAAATATGAATGGGTCTCCACCTTTTAGTCTTACAACATTATCATGCTTTTTGCCCTGTTCTATGAGTATTTCATTTATTTCGGGCTGTTTTTTGTAGTGTTCACCAGCTCTTTTTCCTACAAATATTAGTTCAACATCATCTGGTGCATACTCTAGTAGACTATCATTTGCTAAGCTATCATATAATATTACTTCTGCCTTTTTTAATATCTTGATTGCCTTGAGTGTTATTAAATCAGGATCTCCTGGTCCTGCACCTATCATATATACAGTCATTAATGTCACTTCCATTTCTTATAGTTATTAAATCTATTATATAAGTTATATTTATTAAATTTTTTATTCAAAATAAATGTTTTTAATAAAAAAAGGTTTAAATATCCTAAATTAAAAGGATATAAGGGGTATTTAGAGATATCCTTTAAAGAAGTTTAGTCCATCACTTGAGCCTACTAAGTCCTCAAGAGCTCTCTCAGGATGTGGCATCATAGCAACAACATTACCCTCAAGGTTACATACACCAGTAATATTATCTAGTGAACCATTAGGATTCTCACCCTTAAATGTTAGAACTACCTGGTCATTATCATATAACTCTTCAAGGTTATCTGTATAGTATCTACCCTCTTTATGTGCAATAGGTATATCAACTAACTGGTTTTTCTCATACAGCTTTGTGAAGGGTGTTCTAGTAGTTTTTACTTCAAGTATTTGGCTCTGACATATAAACTTTGCATTATCATTCTCAATAAATACTCCAGGTACTAAGTCTATTTCTCCGAGTATCTGTGCACCATTACATATTCCTAGTACTGGTTTATTCTCGGCTGCAAATGACTCGATTGCACTAATTATTGGTGTAATACTTGCAATTGATCCTGCTCTTAAGTAGTCTCCATAGGAGAATCCACCAGGAATCACTACAACATCCATGTCTGATAGATCCTTTTGATTCCAGTAGATATACTTTGAGGATGCACCTGTAAGATTTACTGCATACTCTATATCCCTGTCACAGTTTGTTCCAGGAAACCTGATTATACCAACATTTATATCTTCTAAGTTACTCAATATTATTCACCACTAATAATTATTTCATAGTCATGTATAACTGGGTTACATAGTAATTTCTGGCACATCTCATCAACTTCTCTTTGTGCCTCATCTTCACTTTCTGCATCAAGATTAAACTTTATTATATCAATTGTCTGTGTATCTGTTACATGATAATTTAGTAATCCTAATGATTTCTCTATTGTTGATGCCTCAGGATTAAGCATACCCTTCTTTAGGCTTATCTTTACTTCTATAGCATAATTCATATTTACATCCATCCTGGAATAATGATTATAATTTATCCACATTCCATTTCTCTATTTCTTCATCTGTTAGGACTAATTCAACAACCTTCTTGTAAGCTTCAACAACACCCTCTTCTCCCTTACGGAATATGTCTTTATCGAAGTTATCAAGTGTTTTACTGTCCCATAGTCTTGTGGTATCAGGACTTATCTCATCACCTAGTACTATGTTTCCATCTTTATCCAGACCAAACTCTATCTTGAAGTCTACTAGTATAAGGTTTCGTTCTTTAAGATATCTTGATAGTACCTTATTAATTACATATGTAATTTCTCTTATTTGATCTAATTGTTTTTGTGTAGTGATTTCTAGTGCTGTTATAATATCATCATTTAGCATTGGATCATGATACACATCATTCTTATAATCAAACTGTATTATTGGTGGATTAAGCTCTTGATTCTTATGGAATGGATACTTTCTTAGAAGACTACCTGTTGCAATGTTACGACATATTACCTCTAAGGGTATCATTTCCAGTGCCTGTGTTCTCATCTCATCAGGTTCTTCTAGCTTAATGTACTGTGTACTGATTCCATGTTCTTCTAGAACTTCAAATAGTTTAGCAGAAATTAGTGCATTATATGCTCCTTTCTTAGATAAGGTGTCACGTCTTCCACCATCTAGTGCTGTAATATCATCCCTAAACTTGATTATTACCTCATCATCCTTATCTGTTTTATATACATCCTTTGCTTTACCAGTGTATAGTAATTCTTTTTTTACTTCGCTCATTTGGATACCACTATAAATTTAAATTAATTATCTAAATAAAAACTTAGATTTTTATAGTATAATATTTATCTATAATAAGTATTATAATATATGAATTAAATATCTATAATATAATATTAAAGCCATATAGAATGTATGAGTAAGTGTTTTATATTGTATAGATTTTATTTAGGTGAATGTACATGTGTGGAATAGTTGGATGTGTATTAGATAAAAAAGTTGCTCCAACAATACTTAAGTCAATCAAAAAATTAGAGTATAGAGGTTATGACTCTATTGGAATAGCAACAGTAACAGACACTATAAATGTAAAGAAGGGTCAAGGAAAAATAGATGAAGTAGATAGTAAACTAGACTTCGAAGACATGGGTGGTAATATTGGTATTGCACATGTCAGATGGGCTACCCATGGTAATCCTACAAAAGAAAATTCACATCCACATTGTGACTGTAACAACAATATAAGTGTTGTACATAATGGTATTATAGAAAATTATAAGGATCTACGTAAAGAACTCATGGATGAGGGACACCAGTTTAAGTCAGAAACAGATACCGAGGTAATACCACACCTAATAGAAAAATACTTAGATGAAGGATTAGAATACTTAGAAGCAGTACAGACCACAATAAAGAGATTAAATGGTTCATATGCACTAGCAATACTAAATAAGGACATGCCTGATACTCTAATTGGTGTTAGAAATGAGAGTCCTCTAATAGTTGGTGTATCAGATAATGGTAACTATGTAGCATCAGATGTGCCAGCAATACTTAATGAGACTAATAAGGTAATATACCTTAAAGATAAGGAAATTATTAGATTAACTAAGGATAATGTTGAAGTAATGAATCTAGACCTTGAACCAATAGAAAAAGAGGTTACAAAGATTACTTGGAGTCCTGATAGGGCTGAAAAGGGTGGATATGATCATTTCATGATTAAGGAAATCTATGAAGAACCACAAGTAATTAAAGATACATTATCTGAGGCTGAGAAGATCAAAGATATTGTTGGTAAATTCAAGAAATTTAATAGGATCTGCTTTGTTGCATGTGGAACATCATACCATGCATCCCTTGTAGGTGAATACCTGATCGAATCACAAACAGGTATACCAACAGAGGTAATGTTAGCCTCAGAGTTTGACTACTTCCAGAACACTATTGATGAGGATACACTGATAATATTTATAACACAGTCTGGTGAAACAGCAGACACTATTAAGGCTCTAAAAAAGATAAAGAATAAAGCTGAAACATTAGCAATAGTAAATGTTGTTGGAAGTACAATCACACGTGAAGCAGACCATGTAATCTATACAAGAGCAGGCCCAGAAATTAGTGTGGCTGCAACAAAGACATATATTAGTCAACTAGTATGTATCTACCTATTAGTAGCATATCTTAATGAGGATGAAGAATTAATAGAAAAACTCTATAGTATATCCAAACTATCAGAACAATTACTAGATAATGAAGAACACATACAGGAGATTGCTAAGAAGTATAAGGATGCAAATAACTTCTTCTATGTAGGTAGAGGATTTAATTACCCAACAGCACTAGAAGGTGCACTTAAACTCAAAGAGATAACATACATCCATGGTGAGGGCTATCCTGCAGGTGAATTAAAGCATGGTCCACTAGCACTACTAGATGAAAACATACCAGTAGTTGGTATACTACCACCTGGCCCAAGCTATAATAAGACATTTAATAATTTAGAGGAAATAAAGGCTAGAGGAGCAAACCTAATATTATTATGTGCAAATGATGATACACAAGTAGATGGTATGGGTGATACTCTAAGATTTAATCCAATAATTGATGAAGAATTAGCACCACTACTATACATTATAGATCTACAATTCTTAGCATACTATATTAGTATAGAGCGTGGAATAGATCCAGATAAACCAAAGAATCTAGCTAAATCTGTGACAGTAGAATAATAACCTCCCATAATATACCTTTTAAATAATAATTTTTTAATATAAACTTTTTTTAGGAGAATATAGATGTATAAGACTAATATAACTCCACGTATTGGAGATACAGATGGATTAAGACACGTAAATAACACAGTTTTACCAATATGGTTTGAAACAGCAAGAAACCCTATCTTTAGAATGTTTGTACCAAACCTTGAATTAACATATAAGAAATGGAATCTTATAATGGTACACACAGAATTCAATTACTTAGACCAAATATACTTTGGATATGATGTAGAAATCAGGACATACATATCTAAAATAGGTAACTCCTCACTAAATGTATACCAGGAAGTATGGCAGAATGGAAGACTTCGAGGAAATGGTACTTCTATAATGGTATACTTTGACTTTGTAAGACAAGAAAGTAAAACAATCCCCGAAGATATACGTGAAGAGTTAGGTAAACACCTAGTTGACCTTGACCAACTAGAAAAAGAGAATAAAGAAGAAATGAAGAATAATAAGAATAAAGTAGAAGAATTAGATTACATTAGTAATGATCACTAATTATTGGTTAGATAGATCATATTATTAATGATCACTACCAATTGTATTATTAATAATGGTTAACTACATCTGGTTAGCCATAATAAACTCCACAATATCCTCCTTGGATGATCTATTAACTATTGATAAGTATGGATCATCAGACTTTTGTCTAATTACTAACATATCAGATACATTACCCTCCTGGATACTAATATCCTTACCTAATATTTTAAAACCATTTATTGTAGTCATCTTTAGAATATCCTTTGCTGTAATATTGTTTTTATATGATCCACGAACAGCCTTTAAGGTATACTCCATTTCTCTGAACATATCTGGTTCATTAAACATTACATTATCTGTTCCAAGAGCTACATCCAGGCCTTCCTCCACATATGCTGATAATGGTGGAATACCATTAGATAGCATACCATTAGATCTAGGACATGATATGATGCATGGACTACTACTTTTTAGTAGATCTAAGTCATTAAGTACAGGGTATGTTACATGTACAAGGTTAATATATCCTGCTCTTAGTACCCTTTCTACTTCACTCTGATTAGACATTTGTATTGATTGTTCTTGTAGTTCATAGTACTCAGCAGTATGAACCATTGCTATCTTATCTTCCTGGTTACATATTTCTGCTATTTGTAGGGCTACTTCACTATCAACATCTTGTATACCACTAAGGCCTATACCATCACAGTATTGTAGTAGTTCTCTTGTTTCTTCTCTAACCTTAATTATTGGTGCATCAGGATCATAGTATACATCACTACGTCCAAGTATACATACATTTATTGGTAAGTCAAAGGTTGCCTCTTTTAATAGTTTTACACCCTCTATTCCTCCTTCACGAAAATCTATGAATGTGGATACTCCAGAGTACATCATGTCTTTTGCTACCTCATGCATTGCATCCACTAGTTCTTGGCGTGAAGCACTCTTTAGTATTTTATGCTTAAGTCCATCTGGTGGTGCTACTAATTCCTCCATTGATAAACCATCACCTACATCCTTTGCTATAGCATCCCCGATGTGCGTATGTGCATTTAGAAAGGCTGGTGTTACAATACAACCTGTAGCATCAATAATTTGACCTTCTGATGCATTAGGTGATATTTTAGTGATACGTCCTTCATCATTTATTACAACATTTGTTTCAACTGGTTCAAGGTTTATACCTGTGAGTACTAAACCATTCTTAATAGTCATCATAAATATCACATAAAAATAATTAATAAAAAGAAATAGGGTGGAGATTATATTTGAGCATACTCATTTAAAGATTTAACATTGATTTCACCAGAGCTTGCCTCTTCAATAGCTTTAAGTACAGCATTTGCTCCGGCAATAGTTGTTACATAGGGTATTCCAAGCTCTATTGCTAGACGTCTAATAATATATCCATCATCTGCTGACTGTTTACCTGATGGTGTATTAATAACAAAGGCTACCTCACCATTAAGCATTGCATCACGAATATTAGGTGAACCCTCACTAACCTTACGTATTATATCAATATCAACATCAGGTGCAGCCTTCGCTGTTCCACGTGTAGCAATTAATTCAAATCCAAGGTCATATGCCTTCTTTGCAATAGGTGCAATCTTAGGCTTATCCATATCCCTTACACTAAGGAAGATCTTACCCTCTGTTGGAAGATTCATATTAGCAGCTAATTGTGCCTTATAATAAGCTAAGCCAAAGTTCTTATCTATACCCATACTTTCACCAGTAGACTTCATCTCAGGTCCAAGTACACTATCAGCATCAGGTATCTTTAGGAATGGGAATACTGATTCTTTTACTGACACGTGCTTAATATCAGAGTAGTTAACAAGATCAAAGTCAGTTAGTTTAGCTCCAAGCATAATTCTAGAAGCTATCTTTGCTATAGGTATACCTATAGATTTACTTACAAATGGTACTGTACGACTAGCCCTTGGATTAGCCTCAATAATGTATAGTTTTGGTTCTGGATCCATCTTAATAGCATACTGTATGTTAATTAATCCCTTTACATCAAGCTTTAGTGCAAGATTAGTAGTGTATTCCTCTACTTGCTCTATAATCTCATCAGGTATTGATTGTGGTGGTATTACACATGCAGAATCCCCTGAGTGTATTCCTGCCTCCTCAATATGCTCCATTATACCACATACATATACATCTTCACCATCACATAATGCATCTACATCTAATTCTATGGAGTCTTCAAGGAATTTATCAACAAGTATTGGGTGTTCCTTTGATACTTTAACTGCTTCCTTCATATAGTCTTCTAATTCATTATCATCATAGACTATCTCCATTGCACGTCCACCAAGTACATATGATGGTCTAACTAGTACAGGGAATCCTATTGAGTGTGCAGCCTCACGAGCATCATCTAGGGAGTTAGCTATACCATAGTCTGCCTGTGGTATTCCAAGCTCATTTAATACTTCTGTGAATTGTTCACGATCCTCCACCATGTCAATACTTTCAAATGATGTACCAAGAATCTTAAATCCTGCATCATTAATTGATTTAACTAGATTTATTGATGTTTGTCCACCAAACTGTACAATTACTCCATCAGGCTGTTCCTGTTCAAGTATAGCTAATACATCCTCTGTTGTTAATGGTTCAAAGTATAATTTATCTGAGATATCATAATCAGTACTTACAGTTTCGGGGTTATTATTAATAAGTATTGTTTCTACATCATCTCTTAGAGCTAGTGCTGCATGCACACAACAATAATCAAACTCTATACCTTGACCAATCCTTATAGGTCCAGCACCTAATACAACAACCTTCTTCTTATCAGACTTCTCTATTACTGGACTTGAATCATATGTACCATAGTAGTATGGTGTTTTTGCCTCAAACTCAGCAGCACAAGTATCTACCATTTTATATTCTGGTACTAAGTCAATCTCGTGGCGAGCCTTTCTAACGTTTTCCTCTGTAATATCTAGTAGTTGACCTATACGTTTATCAGAGAATCCTGCCTGTTTAATACTACGTAGTAAATCCTTATCATAGAGTATACTTGTTCCTTGTAGTGTAATCTTCTCTTCTAAGTCAACGATATTCTTTATCTTGTTAAGGAAGAATAGGTTAATATTAGTAATATCTGATAATTCCTCGAGGCTACATCCATCCTTTATTGCAGAGTATACCTGGAATATTCTCTGATCTGTTGCATGCTCTAGGTCATAATCAGTATACTCAGTGTATTCAAATGCATCCTGATCAATATCAAGGGATCTTATAGCCTTTTGTAGTGCTTCCTCAATTGTTCTACCTATAGCCATTACTTCACCAGTAGACTGCATTTGTACACCTAATTCACCAGTATTACCTTTAAACTTATCAAATGGCCATCTTGGAATCTTTGCTATAACATAATCGATTGCTGGCTCAAATGATGCAGGTGTCTCCTTTGTAATATCATTAGATATCTCATCAAGGGTCATTCCAAGTGCAATCTTTGATGATACCTTAGCTATAGAGTAACCTGTTGCCTTGGATGCTAGTGCACTACTTCTACTTACCCTTGGATTTACCTCTATAACCTTATATTCACGAGTCTTAGGGTTTAGTGCAAACTGTATGTTACATCCACCAGTAATATTTAGTGCTCTGATAATCTTAATTGATGCATTTCTTAGTCTCTGGTTATCCTCATCAGAGAGTGTCTGTGTTGGTGCAACAACTATACTTTCACCTGTATGTATACCCATTGGATCAATATTCTCCATGTTACATACAATTATACATGAATCATTCTTATCACGCATTACCTCATACTCAAACTCTTCCCATCCAAGTACGGATTCATCAATTAATACCTGATTAATGAAACTCATATCTAATCCATGAGTAACAATCTCTTCAAGTTCTACCTTGTTGTTTGCTATTCCTCCACCAGTACCTCCAAGTGTGAATGCTGGTCTTACAATAACAGGATACCCAATATCCTTTACTGCCTTATATGCTTCTTCTAGTGAGTTTACTGCATGACATTTTGGTATTGGTTCATCAAGTTTATCCATAAACTCTGCAAATAAGTCTCTATCCTCCACATTATTAATTGTCTCAATAGGAGAACCAAGTACTCTTATACCCTCTAGTGCACCAATCTTATCTAGATCAATAGCAATGTTTAGTCCTGTTTGACCACCCATTGTTGGTAGTATTGCATCAACCTGTTCCTTTTCTATTATCTTTGCAACCATCTTCGCATTTAATGGTTCTACATATACCTTGTCTGCTGAGTCTATATCTGTCTGGATTGTTGCAGGGTTACTATTAACTAGAATTGTTTCTATTCCCTCTTCTCTTAGGGATTTACATGCCTGTGAACCAGAATAGTCAAACTCTGCTGCTTGTCCTATTTGTATAGGTCCAGAACCGATTATTAATACTTTCTTAATAGTTTCATCCTTTGTCATTTTCCTATAGCTCCTAAAAAATAAATCCCTCTTAATTACCATGATAATTTTTTATGTCATCTATGAACTTCTCAAAGAATACTCTAGAGTCATGTGGTCCAGGACCTGCCTCTGGATGATATTGTATACAGCTTACTGGTAATGTTTTATGTCTAATAGCTTCTGGTGTATTATCATTAAGATTAAATTGTGTAATCTCTAGGTCAGTACCCCCAATAGATTCTTTATCTACTGCAAAACTATGATTCTGTGATGTCATGTATACCTGTTTTGTTTCAATATCTTGTACTGGTTGATTTGAACCTCTGTGACCAAACTTCATCTTATATATATTTGCACCAAAAGATAATGCTGTTATTTGTAGTCCTAAACATATACCTGCTACTGGCATGACTTGAGCTAACTTTCTAATAGTATCCTGGATTTTATCTACATTCTCAGGATTTCCTGGTCCACTAGATATTAGTACACCATCAACATCCAGGTCAATAATATCCTGGTAATCTGTTGTTGCTGGTAGTAATGTTATTCCAACATCCTGTTCTTCTAGGTTTTTGAGTATGTTTCTTTTTACTCCACAGTCTAGTACAGCAATATTATATTCTTGACGTTGCTTAATAGTAACAGGCTCTTTAACCATTACCTGATCTACTAGTTTCATATCTTCAATTCTTGGCTGTTTTCTAACAATTTCTAGTAGTTCTTCATCTGAAATATCAGTGGTTGCAACTGCTGCCTTCATTGATCCTAACTCTCTAATTTTAAGTGTTAGGCTACGTGTATCTATACCACTAATACCTGGTACACCGTATTCTTCTAGAAATTCAGATAATGTTTCTTCACTTTCTGGGTGACACGGTTCTTTACAAACTTCTCTTACAATGTATGCTTCAACTTTTATATCATCTGACTGATACCATTTAGAGGATACCCCATAATTACCTGCTAAAGGATATGTTGACATTAATATTTGACCCTTAAATGATGGATCAGTTAATGATTCAACATAGCCAGTCATCGCAGTTGAAAACACAATTTCACCAGACTTTACACATTGTGCACCAAATGCTTCACCAGTGAGTATTGTACCATCTTCCAATGCTAATTTCGCACTATTTACCAATTTAATACCCCGATTTTTGATTAGATGTTGATATAATAATTACATTATCTCCATGATTAATAATACAAACATAATCATATACAAACATAATTCACATTATATCTATAATAATAAATAAACAATTGTCATTAACCCTCTATGCATGAAAAAAGATTAAATAAGTGTTAAATAATACTGTATTTAATAGATACCTATTTTTACATAGCCACAGCTAATATAAGTATTATAT